>JADGOD010000023.1 GCA_017883125.1 Acidimicrobiales bacterium | reverse complement strand
TCGGGCTGTTCGGTGGGGCCGGCGTCGGCAAGACCATCCTCATCATGGAGATGATCAACCGGGTCGCCACCCAGCACGGTGGTGTGTCCGTGTTCGCCGGGGTGGGGGAGCGCACTCGTGAGGGCACCGACCTCTGGATCGAGATGCGGGAGGCCGGTGTCATCGAGAAGGCCGCCCTCGTCTACGGACAGATGGACGAGCCGCCGGGCGTGCGCCTGCGCGTTGCGTTGGCTGCGCTGACCATGGCGGAGTACTTCCGTGACGTCCAGAACCAGGACGTGCTGCTGTTCGTCGACAACATCTTCCGGTTCGTCCAGGCGGGCTCTGAGGTCTCGACGCTGCTCGGCCGCATGCCGTCAGCGGTGGGCTACCAGCCGACCCTGGCCGACGAGATGGGCGAGCTCCAGGAGCGGATCACCTCGACCCGGGGCAGGTCGATCACCTCGCTGCAGGCCGTCTACGTCCCTGCCGACGACTACACCGACCCCGCGCCGTTCACCACGTTCACCCACTTGGACGCCACGACCGAGCTCTCCCGTCAGATCGCCGCGCTGGGCATCTACCCGGCCGTGGACCCGCTGGCCTCGACGTCGAACATCCTGGCCCCCGAGATCGTCGGTGATCGCCACTACAACGTCGCCCGTCAGGTCCAGGAGGTCCTCCAGCGTTTCCGTGAGCTCCAAGACATCATCGCCATCCTCGGTCTCGACGAGCTCTCCGAAGAGGACCGGATCATCGTGTCCCGGGCTCGGAAGATCCAGCGGTTCCTCTCGCAGCCGTTCTTCGTGGCGGAGGTCTTCACCGGACTTCCCGGCGTCTTCACGCCGATCGACGAGACGGTGGAGTCGTTCGAAGCGATCATCAAGGGTGATCTCGACTCTGTGCCGGAGCAGGCGTTCCTGAACGTTGGCGGCGCCGAGTCGGTGCTGGCGAAGCAGCACGAGATGGAGAAGGAGAGCAACTGATGGCCGAGCACGCCCTGGGCGTCGAGGTCGTCACCCCCGAGTCGTCGAGCCTGTTCCGCGGCCCGGCCACGGCCCTGGTTGCCTCGACGTCAGAAGGTGACCTCACCATCATGGCCGAGCACGCCGAGCTGATCGGAGACGTGGTCCCCGGGGTTGTGAAGATCGAGCAGGTAGATGGCACCATCCTGGACGTCATCGTCCACGGCGGGTTCCTCCAGGTGACCAGCGGTCCCGGCGCGGCGATCGGTCTCATCGAGGGAGTCAGCGAGACCGAGCGAACGACCCGGGTCACCGTGCTGGCCGGCGAGGCTGAGCTCCTGACGGAGGTCGATCTCGCCGTCGTCGAGACCGAGATCGTGGAGATCGAGGCTCGCCTCGAGGGCCTGCGAGGCGCTCTTCAGGCGATGGGCCCCGAGGACGAAGGTCTCCGGGATGCCGAGTTCAACGTGGAGCAAGCGCAAGGGGATCTCGACCGGGCCGAGCTGCGCAAGCGTGCGGCGAGCGAGAAGCGCTCCTAGGTCTGATCCTTCGTCTCAGGTCGGAAAGGACCCACGACGAAGCAGCTGTCGTTCGCTCCGGATCCGGTGAGGAGTGATGCTGGATCCAGATCGCCAGGTCTACGGAGCGGAGCGCTCAGGGGCCCGAGGAGGGCCCGAAGGTCCCCGAGGGATCTCGGGTGAGACTAGAACTTGATCGCCGAGAACTCGGCCAGCTTCTCGAGGCGGTGGATGGCGTCGATCTTGCGACGGGTTCCCGAGCGCGAGCGCATCACCAGGGACTGGGTCGTCGCCCCTGAATCGAGGAAGCGCACGCCCTGGAGGAGCTCACCATCGGTGATCCCGGTGGCGGAGAAGAAGCAGTTGTCGCCGGCCACGAGGTCGTTGGTCGTGAGCACCTTGTTGAGGTCGTAGCCGGCGTCGATGGCCGTCTGGCGCTCGGTCTCGTTGCGGGGCCAGAGGCGGCCCTGGAGCTCGCCTCCGAGGCACTTCATGGCCGCTGCGGCGATCACGCCCTCGGGTGTCCCGCCGATGCCGAAGAGGATGTCCGCACCAGAGTTGGGCCAACCGGTCTGGATGGCCCCTGCCACGTCGCCGTCGGTGATCAGACGGACCCGGGCTCCAGCTTCGCGAACCTCGCCGATGAGGTCGTTGTGACGTTCACGGTCAAGGATCACGGCGGTCAGATCGCGGACCGGCTGGCCGAGCTTCAGGCTGAGGCTCCGCAGGTTCTCGGTGGGGGACTTGGTGATGTCGACGGAGCCCGCCCCGCGGGGCCCGACGGCGATCTTCTCCATGTACACGCACGGTCCCGGATCGAACATGGTGCCTCGCTCCGAGACGGCGATGACGCTGAGCGCCCCGCCACGACCCTTGGCGGTCAGTGTGGTGCCGTCGATCGGGTCGACGGCGATGTCGCATGCCGGAGGGCTCCCGTCGCCGATCCGCTCCCCGTTGTAGAGCATCGGGGCTTCGTCCTTCTCGCCTTCGCCGATGACAACGACCCCGTCCATCTGGACGCTGGAGAGCACGATGCGCATGGCCTCCACGGCGGCGCCGTCTGCACCGTTCTTGTCGCCGCGACCCATGTAGCGACCTGCTGCCATGGCAGCGGCTTCGGTCACACGGACGAGCTCTAGAGCGAGGTTGCGATCTGGTTTCTGAGGAGAGCGTTCCACCGCTCGAACCATAGTCCAGGGTGTTTCGATCCCGCGGACGATCACCAGCTTCTCGCATCGGATCAAGCGGGCAGCCCGGAGCGGCCATAATCAAGGTGTGGATCGGATCGTCGTCACCCCCAGTGGTCCCTTGGCCGGAGCCGTGGAGGCCGGAGGGGCCAAGAACTCGGTCCTCAAGTTGATGGCCGCCTGCCTGCTGGCCGAGGGGACCCACGAGCTCGAGAACGTGCCCAACATCACCGACGTCGATCTCATGGCAGACGTGCTCCGGGCCCTTGGGTGCACGGTGGAGCGCCACGTCGACAACCGGCTCACAATCGGCACCCCGGCCACCTCCGACATCCGCCCCGAGGCCCCCTATGAGCTGGTGGAGCGGATGCGAGCGTCGATCGTGGTCCTCGGCCCCCTCTTGGCCCGATGCGGACGTGCCCGAGTCTCCATGCCTGGGGGCGATGACTTCGGGAGCCGACCCATCGACATCCATGTGGCCGGTCTGACCTCGATGGGGGTCTCGTTCGGTACGACGCACGGCTTCGTCGAGGGTGAGGCCACCGACCCCTCTTCTCGGCTGGTGGGAACGCACGTCGTCTTGGAGTACCCGAGCCACACCGCCACGGACAACCTGCTGATGGCGGCGGCCCTGGCGAAGGGGACCACGGTCATCGAGAACGCAGCCCGCGAGCCCGAGGTGGCAGATCTCGCGGCGTTCCTGAACGCGATGGGCGCAGAGGTTCGAGGGGCGGGCACCTCACGACTCACGATCGAAGGGGCCGAACGCCTCGTTCCCACCCGCCACCGCGTGATCACCGATCGGGTGGTGACCGCCACGTACCTCATGGCGCCGGCGCTCGCCGGAGGATCGGTGACGGTCACAGACGGACGGCCCGAGCACATGGAGATGCTCCTCCGGAAGCTTCGGGCGATGGGGATGGGGATCTCGTACGGCCCCGAGGGACTCCGGGCAGAGTGTTCGGGAAGGCTTCGATCCGTGGACATCGCGACGCTGCCGTATCCGGGTGTGGCCACCGACTACAAGCCGTTCCTCGTGACGGCGCTGAGCGTCGCCGACGGGGTCTCGATCGTCTCGGAGAACCTCTTCGAGGGCCGGTTCCGCTACATAGACGAGCTTCGAAGGATGGGTGCCGACATCCGGACAGAAGGCCACCATGCCGTGGTCCGAGGCGTCGAACGGCTCTCGGGCGCGCCGGTGAAGGCTCCCGACATCAGAGCGGGGGCTGCCTTGGTGCTGGCCGGTCTGGCCGCGGAGGGAGAGACGGTGGTCTCCGGGGTCGAGCACATCGAACGCGGATACGACGATCTCGTCGGCACACTGGCCTCCTTGGGGGCAGGGGTGTCCTGGCGGTGAGGGAGCCGTTGAGCCGCGATCCGAAGGTCCTCCTGGGCGAGGCGACTACAGGCAATCGGGCTGCGCTGGCCCGCCTGTTGACGATGATCGAGCGAGGGGGGGACCAGAGCCGCACGGTGGCCAGCCTTGCTTACGCGTCGGACCCGCCCTACACGGTGGGACTCACCGGCGCGCCAGGAGCGGGCAAGTCGACGTTGACGGATCGGCTCATCACCGAGGTCCGCACCGGCTGGGGGAGCGTGGACGACGGCCCGCACGAGCCGATCGACCAGGTCGCCGTGCTGGCCATCGACCCTTCCTCGCCGTTCACCGGAGGTGCGATCCTCGGCGACCGGATCAGGATGCAGGAGCACGCCACCGACCCGACCGTCTACATCCGATCGATGGCGACGAGAGGGCATCTCGGGGGGCTCTCGCTGGCGGTCCCCGATGCGGTGCGGCTCCTCGGGGCGGCGGGCATGCCCGTGGTCCTCGTCGAGACCGTGGGGGTCGGTCAGATGGAGGTCGAGATCGCTTCGGCCTCCGACACCACAGTCGTGGTGATCAACCCGGGCTGGGGCGACTCGATGCAGGCGAACAAGGCGGGCCTCCTTGAGATCGCAGATCTCTTCGTCATCAACAAGGCGGACCGTCCCGGGGTGCGTGAGGCCCGTCGTGATCTCGAGCAGATGCTCGATCTCTCGCAGCTCGGCGAGTGGCGCCCACCGATCGTTGAGACCATCGCTCAGGATGGCGTGGGCGTCGACGAGATGTGGAGAGCCGTTGGCGAGCACCGAGCCCATCTCATGAGCTCAGAACGACTTGTACCACGGCGCTCCAACCGCCTCGCTGAGGAGCTGCGACGGGTGCTGAGCGCTCGTCTCGCCGAGCAGGTCGAGCAGGTCGCCGAGGGCCGGGCGTTCCAGGACCAGGTGGCAGAGCTCGTGGCGGGAAGGACGGATCCCTACACCGCCGCAGAGGTGCTGCTCACGTAACGAGCTGCGCCGCCAGCTCTTGGGTGGCGAGTTCGGGGGAGACGATGTTGATGGCCACCCCGGTCCCCATCTCGAAGCCCGCACGGGTGGTCGCCTTGGGCACCACGTGGACGTGCCAGTGGAAGGGCTCGCCGACCCGGTAGGGGGCGGAGTGGAAGACCAGGTTGTAGGCGACGTCGCCGATCGATCCGGTGAGTGCCTTGAGAGCGGTTCGCAGGCCTCGCCCCACGGCGGCGACATCGTTGTCGTTGGCCGTGTGGAGGTGGGGGTCGTGGTGGCGGGGGAGGACCAGCATCTCGTAGGGGACGCTCGACCAGTAGGGGCAGATGACCACGACATCGTCGTCGCGATAGACGATCCGTTGACCGACCGACTCTTCGGCCTCGATCGTCGTGCAGAGCAGGCAACGAGCCGTGAACCGGGAGAAGCGTGCCTGCTCCTCGGCGAGTTCCCTGGGAACGAAGCTCATTCCCATCAGCTGTCCATGGGGGTGCTCGACCGACGCACCCGCCTCTCGCCCGGCGTTCACGATGGCCTGGCTGTAGCGGAGGGTTGGCTTGGTGGCGTGCTCCGCCATGCGGTCTCGCACCGCGATCATGACCAGACCAGCGTGCTCGTCGGTGAGGTCGGGCCACGAGGCGGCGTGGTCGGGTGAGAGGACGAAGACCTCGTGGATCCCACCGGCGGAGCCGACGGTGAACACGGGGCCGCGGTTCTCGACCACGAAGGGGTCGCTCCCCTCGAAGGCTGGGTACTTGTTGGGGATGACGCGAACCTGCCAGGCACCGGCTTCGTCGTAGGTGACAAGGGCGGGGGGAGTGGACTCCTCGTGACCCGGACAGAACGGGCAGGGCTTGAGAGGCTCGTGGGCCAGGCGCTCAGCATGGAGGACGAAGGCATCGGGGCGCTTGGAGCGGGCCTCGGAGATGACTACCCAACGACCCGATAGTGGGTCCAGCCGCATCTCGGTCATCGTTCGATCATCTCATCTGCGTCTTACATCGTCTCACTCCCTGTGCTCATCGTATCGGGCTGAAGCGGCGCTGAGATGTCCCCGCCGAACCAGGGGGGGCGGGAGGCTCGATACACGACGCCCGAGTGCGATCAGTTCGACGGGTCGCCGTCGCGACGGCGACGGTCCAGCGATGGGGCCACAATGGGATGGTGAGAGTCTTAGCCACGTCACCTCCGAGGTCGACGGCGTTCGACCTTGTCCTGCTGCTCCATGTCGCGGTCGTCGTCGTCGTCGTCGTCGTCATGGCCGCCGCCTATGGCGCGGCCAGGTCGTTGGCGGGTGCCAAGGTCGGCCAGCCGTGGCCTCCGGCAGCCGTCAGATACTTCACTCCCGGCAGCGAGATCGCCGGCCGGTCTCTCTACCTGATCCCAGCGACGGGTCTTGCCCTGGTGGGGATGAGCCACGGATCGTTCGCCTTCTCGACCCCGTTCGTCACGATCGGGTTCGTCCTCTGGATCGGCGTCGTGGCCGTGGCCGAGGTTCTGGTCTTCGCCACATCCAAAGAGCTCGGGGCTCTGGTCAGCGAGCATCCCGTGGCCACCGAAGAGGGGACATGGCGGCCACGCGTGACCTCGCTCTGCTGGGGCATCGATGCAATCGTGCTTTTATCTCTCCTCGGCGTGGTGGTGATGGTTGCACAGCCCTAGCGGTGATCGCCGCTCCGAGGTGCGGTCCCGGTTGCGCTCGTCGCGTCGGTCTCCTCGGCTGTCGCACACCGAGACGTCGGCAGCGAAGGAGGAGGTCCGACCCCAGCGGCCAACTACTCTTCTCCGCGTCTGCCCGATTCGGCCCCGCATGCGGCCTTGTGGCGGGCGGCCAGAGAGGGGGATCGTGTCGAACGGATCGATCGTGAGTGAGCGACGACACTGGGTGACGAGTGACGCCCTCGGACCATCCCGCCGAGGCCTCTGATGGACGCGATCGCCTCGCTCCGGGGCGTCGAGGTCGTTCGCCAGGAGCGGACCATCCTGGCGATCAACGAGTTCACGGTCCAGTCCCACGAGCGGTGGGCTCTACTGGGCCCGAACGGTTCGGGGAAGTCCACGTTGCTTGCGGTGCTGTCCGGCCGGCTGTGGCCGACGAGAGGGGAGGTCACGTTGCTCGGCCAGCGGGTCGGCACGTTCGATCTCCGCACGCAACGGGCGCGCCTCGGGCTACTGAGCGCGACGCTTACTCGCCAGCTCCGTCCAGCCCTCAGGGCCCACGACGTCGTGCTCACCGGGATCGACGGCGCACTTGAGCCTTGGTGGCGCGAGTATGACGAGAGCGATCACCGCCGAGCTGACGAGGTTCTGGTTGAGCTTGGCGTCGGTCATCTCGCGGAGCAGTTCCTGGGGGTTCTCTCCGAGGGAGAGCGCGCCCGAGTTCTCCTCGGGAGGGTTCTCATCGCACAACCGGCGCTGATCTGTCTCGACGAGCCAGCTGCCGGGCTCGATCTCGGAGCCCGAGAGCAGCTCCTGGAGAGGCTGGGCGCCTTGTTCGACCAAGGGCGGGCAGAGCCGGTGGTCCTGGTGACCCACCACCTCGAGGAGCTTCCACGTGGCCTCACCCACGGCGCTCTCCTCCGGGACGGGGGGATCGTCGCCCAAGGTCCGATCGACGAGGTGCTGACCACATCGCTGGTCTCGAGTGCGTTCGACGTGGCGGTTGAGGTCGTTCGCCACGATGACGGTCGTTTCAGCGCTCGCTCCCGCGCCGATCGATCGCGTTAGCAGGAGTATCCACCACCTCGCACATCGGTTTCGATACCGTACTTAACCAGCCGAGGAAGAAAGGCGGGGGCCGACGTCGATGATCATCGTTTGTGTCCTCGTGATCATGTGGGGGGTGGTCCTCAGCCCCGGAATCGTACGGAAGATTCGGAGCGCAAACAGTGAGCACTCGATCTCCTCGTTCCACCACTCGCTCGAGCTTCTCGAGCTTTCTGGACCCAAGGCGATCCAGCCGGCCTATCGCCTCGCCGGTGGCGCCACCTCACCCGTGCAGAACCCGCGGGTCAGCCCGATCAAGCCAAGCACATCCATCCAGCCCGGTCCCCAGCTCGTCTTGCTCCGGTCATCTGACCAGGGAGGAGTGAATCCCATGTCCGACTACTACGAGTACCGCGATGATGCGCGGGACTACTTCGATGAGTACGAGGCGCTGTACGGCACCGACTACGACGCAGGGGTGGGCAACGAGCCCGCCGCGGCGTTCTCGCGGGACCGGTACGCCCGGCGGGAGGCGGCGCTCCGCCGCAGGAACGTCCTCCTGGGACTCCTCGGCACCGTCGCGGTGACGGGTGTGTTGGGTCTGATGTTCTCGATTCTCTGGGTGCTGACCTTCGTGGCCTTCGTGGCCTTGGTCGCCTATGTCGGTCTGATGGCATGGGCAGCAACCAGTGGATCGATCTCGCTCTCGCTTCCGAGCCAGCGGCGTGACACGGAGCGCCATGTAGCCCGGGCGGTCGTCTACGGCGACGGCCGGGGCCGGTACGCGGAATCGTCGCCGGCTGATGAGTGGGTCGACGAGGAGTACTACGAGAACGAGCATGGCACCCCGGTGGCGTCCTCGCACCGGCTCATCGATGATGACGAGCAGTGGTGGGTTGAGCACCCGAGAGCCGCCGTTCGCTGAGCCCCCAGCGCTGACGGGCTACACTTCTATCTCCACGGGGGTGTAGCTCAGTTGGCAGAGCGCTACGTTCGCAATGTAGAGGCCGTGGGTTCGAATCCCATCACCTCCACTCCTTGGTAGAGACCCGATTTGACCGGGTTTCGATGTTCTCTGTGTGCGATGGCTCGCCATCGCGCCCGAACCCTTGACGCCTCCTCCGCTCGTCAGCAGCTTGGCGCTCCGTGCTGCTACTGTCGTCGGCGAAGAGGAGGGGATATGCACGTCATCGTTGATTTCAACCTTTGTGAGAGCAATGCGCTCTGCATGGCTTCGGCACCTGAGGTGTTCGAGGTCCGTGACGACGACTTCCTCTACGTTCTCAACGAGCATCCCGGCGAGGAGCTCCGTGAGAAGGTCGAGGAAGCAGCGCGCAGGTGCCCCAAGCAGGCCATCACCATCGAGGCCGATAGAAGTGAGTGACTCGAACGGCGCGGTCCACTACGACCCATACGACTGGGACATCGATGCCGATCCCTACCCGACCTTCAAGCGGATGCGCGACGAAGCGCCGCTCTACTACAACGAGAAGTACGACTTCTATGCCTTGAGTCGCTTCGATGACGTCGAGAAGTGCTCGCTCGACTGGAAGAACTACTCGTCGGCCCGAGGCTCGGTCCTCGAGTTCATCAAGCTCGGCATGGAGATCCCGCCGGGCTCGATCCTCTTCGAGGACCCGCCCAGCCACGACCTCCACCGCGCGCTGCTCAGCCGAGTCTTCACGCCTCGCCGCATGAATGCCATCGAGGCCGAGATCCGCGAGTTCTGCGCCGAGCAGCTCGACCCGCGCATCGGGACGGGATCCTTCGACTTCATTAAGCACATCGGCTCGCACATGCCGATGCGGACCATCGGCATGCTCATCGGGATCCCCAAGGAGGACCAGGTCGCCCTCCGCGAGCGGATCGATGCCGGCTTCCACATGGAGACCGACGACGAGATGCCAACCGCGAGCGACATGCTCTCTGTGATCAGCGAGGAGATCGGCACCTACCTCGACTGGCGGATCAAGAACCCCTCGGACGACCTGATGACCGAGCTGCTGAACGCGGAGTTCGAGGACGACGGAGTCACCCGCAAGCTCACCCGCGACGAGCTCCTCGGCTATGTCGGTCTGCTGGTGGCGGCGGGGAACGAGACGACGACCCGCCTGATCGGCTGGACCGGCAAGGTCCTCGCCGACTTCCCCGAGCAGCGTGCTCAGATCGTGGCGGACCCCAGCCTCGTGCCGGCGGCCATCGAGGAGATCCTCCGCTTTGAGGCTCCCTCCCCGGTCCAGGCCCGCTACGTGATGAACGACGTCGTGCACTACGGCACGACGGTGCCGAAGGGCTCGGCCGTCTTGCTCCTGACCGCATCGGGGAACCGAGACGAGCGCCGATTCGAGAACCCGGATGTCCTGGACATCCACCGCAAGACGGAGCGCCACCTCACCTTCGGCTACGGGATCCACCACTGCCTGGGAGCGGCGCTCGCCCGTCTCGAAGGTCGAGTCGCCCTCGAGGAGGTCGTGAAGCGATTCCCGACGTGGAGCGTCGACTGGGAGCAAGCCAAGCAGGCGCACACCTCCACGGTTCGTGGATGGGAATCGCTTCCCGTCTTCACCCCATGAGGGGTCCCCAGAGGCCCACACGGGGCCCTCTGGGGCGATCACGATTGGTGGTCCTGCCTCCACTTCTTCGTCCGATCCCTGTGGAGTGACTGAGCCGATCGGTCGCCAGGTACCCTGGTGGCCCGCTGAGCCAGTCGAGTTCGCCGCACTCAACTGCGTTCGACCGTCCCAAAGCGACGAGGCAGCGCTCAGAGATCGGTGACGCCCCGCCAGGAGAGCGTCGATCGGAGCACTGCCGTCACCAGTGAGAGGCAGGGTGAGATCCTTGGAGCCAGTGCGAAGTCCCCTCTCGGGACAATCGCGCCCCAACTTGTCCGAGAAGAGGTTGCTGGCTACCGTGACGGAGCCAGAGCCAGGGGTGCTGAACGAGGATCGAGGGCACGGCGATGACCGAGAAGATCGTGGTCGAGCTCGACCGGCACTCCACGGAGCATCAGGGAAGCGGCATGGGCACCGCCACCACCATCGAGGGTGTCTAGGAGGAAGTTCCATGGATTTCTCGTACTCGACGCAGGATGAGGCGTTTCGCGCCGAGGTGCGCTCATGGCTCGAGACGCATCTCGTGGGCGAGTTCGCCGAGCTCGGTCCGGGCACCGCGTTCGGCGTGGAGGACTGGCCGATCAGGGCCCGCTGGGAGCAGGAGCTCGGGCGAGGGCGTTGGACGGGGCTCTCATGGCCGAAGGCGTTCGGCGGCCGCGAGGCGACGATCATGGAAGAGCTATCTTCGCCCAGGAGTACGCGCGTGCCGGGGGGCCGACCCGTCCGAGCTTCTTCAGCGAGGGACTCCTCGGTCCCACCCTCATGGCGATGGGCTCCCAGGCGCAGCAGGCGCGCTTCCTGCCGAAGATCTTGAACGGCGAGGAGTTCTGGTGCCAGGGCTTCTCCGAGCCCGACGCCGGCTCCGACCTCGCCAGCCTGAAGACCAAAGCCGTGCTCGACGGCGATCAGTGGAGGATCGACGGCCAGAAGATCTGGACCTCACAGGCACACCTGTCGGACTGGATCTTCATGCTGGTGCGGACCGATCCTGATGCGCCAAAGCACAAGGGGATCTCGATGTTGCTCGTCGACCTCGACCAGCCGGGCATCGAGAGAAGGGTGATCAAGGAGATGACTGGCGGCACGCACTTCTGTGAAGTCTTCTTCGACGGTGCCGTCACCCCCGCCGACCTGATCGTAGGCGGACCGGGTGATGGGTGGAAGGCATCGATGGCCACTCTCAGCTTCGAGCGTGGCACTGCCTTCCTCGCCCAGCAAGCCCGCTTCGCCAACGACTTCACCAGCCTGGTGGAGGCTGCGAGGGCCAACGGGGCGATCGACGACCCGCTGATCCGCCAGCAGCTGGCCGCGTCGTTCATCGGCCTCGAGCTCATGCGCTTCTCGGGCTATCGGACGATCACCGGCATCCTGAAGAATGGCCAGCCCGGCCCTGAGGCCTCGGTCGGCAAGCTGCAGTGGACGACGTGGCACCAGGAGTTCGGCGAGCTCTACACCTCCGTCTACGGGGCCAAGTCCACGCTGCTCGCCGAGACCGAGCCCGCGCGCCACCTCGAGCACGGCTTCCTCCTCTCGAGGGCCGAGACGATCTACGCGGGCGCAACCGAGATCCAGAAGAACATCGTCTCCGAGCGGGTCCTCGGTCTTCCGAAAGAGCCCGGCTAGCGGGAAGCACCGATCCGGTGACCCCGAGAGCCGCCTTCACCCCATGGGGCCCTCTGAGGCGATCAGGCGGCGATCTCAGGGGCCGTCAGGTGACGCCGCCTGAGATCTTCAACTCGAGGATCTGGTCCATGGAGAGGCCCAGCTCGGTGAGGATCTCGTCGGTGTGCTCGGCGAACTGCGGTGCTCGGGTGAGATCAGGCGGCGTGTTGTCGAACTGCACAGGGCTGGCCACCAGCTCCCTCGTGATCCCGTCTTCGTCGATCACCGGCCGGATGTAGCCGTTCGCCCGGACCTGGGGGTCGGCGGCGAGCTCCAGGGGGTTCTGGATGGGAGCCCACTGGCCCTCAAGGGTGCGGAACCTCTCGACCCACTCATCGAACGGCTTGGACGCGATGATCTCGACGATGATCGCTGCGGCAGCAGCGGTGTTCTCCGGGGTCATGAGCGCTTCGACGGTGGCGAACCTCTCGTCGGTGATCAGGTCAGGTCGGTCGAGGTGCTCGCAGACGTCTGCCCAATAGCGGCCGGCCTGGAGCATGGTGAAATTGATCCAGCGGCCGTCGCTGGTGCGAAACGTCCCGACCAGCGGGTTGAAGGTTGCCGACACGTCGGTCAAGGATGCCGGAAGCGTGACCTCACCCATGAGAAGGGCATTTCCGACAGCGAGGGACATCGCCCAGGTGCCGAGCGACAGCAGCGAGACGTCGAGCTCGGAGGTCTCCCCGGTCCGCTCGCGGGCGAACAGCGCTGCAGCGATCCCACCGGCGATCGTCATCCCGCCCATCGAGTCGCCGTAGGCGCCTGCGGGCATCGCGATCACCTTCGGCGAGTCCGGCGGCGTGGCACCCCAGGCGCTTCCGCCGCGCGACCAGAAGGCGCTCATGTCGTAGCCGCCATTCTCGCGCTCGGCGCCCTGGTTTCCGAAGGCCGTCCCTCGGGCGTAGATGATGTCGGGGTTCACGGCCCGGACGTGCTCGACGTCGATCTTGAGCTTCTGGCGAGAGCTGGGGAGGAAGTTCACCAGCATGACGTCGCTCTGGCGGACGAGGTCGTAGAGCACCTCGAGAGCTTCGGGCTTCTCGAGTGCGAGCCCGATGCTCCGCTTGCCTCGGTTGGGATGCTCCATCAGAGGCTGGAACGATCCGATCGCGGCACCACCGGTGCCGAGCTTGAGGCCCCGTTGGGCATCTCCGGTCACCGCGTGCTCGACCTTGATGACGTCGGCGCCCCAGTCGGCGAGGACCGCCCCGGCGCTCGGGGTGAACGTGAACTGGGCGACTTCGAGGATCTTCACCCCACGCATTGGCTGGTACGTCATGGTCCCCTCCGATTGTCCTTCTTGACGAGCTTGGGCCGACGCTCTGGTCGCGGCGTCGTGAGGAACCTAACGGCCGACGCCCTTCGGTGTCCACCGCACCTCAGAGCAGGTCCTGGCCACGCCTGTCGACTCAATCGGCTCCAGGGTCCGACTCGACGGCATCGGGTCCACTCTTGTGACGGATGAACCTGGACCAGTCGACGAGCGGGAGCGCGGCCAGTGCCGCGAGGAGGACGACCTCAACGAGGATCGCCCAGGGCGACCCGATCATGTTCCCGAGAGCCGAGCCGAGGCTCTTGTCGGCCAGCGTGGCGAGGGTGACGTAGAGCGAGTAGCTGAACATCCGGCCGATGACGAATCCGATGGTGATCGGGACCAGGGGGAGTTCGAGCAGGCCTGCAGCGAGGAACAGCTGTGCGGAGGGGAGCGGTGAGATGACGAAGAGCACGAAGACCGCCATGGTCCCGAAGCGGTGCGATTCCAGTGCCTCCTGCGCCGTTCCGAGGCGAGCGAGGGCTTTGGGGGGGAAGTGGTCCCGGAGGCGTCGCGCTGCGAGTGCGAGGACCACCCGTCCCATCGTGGCGGCGGTCACGCCGATGAGCACGAGGGCGACCGGGTTCAAGTGCCAGTTGAGTCGGAAGAAGACCAGGAGGGACCAGGTCGGTGGCCCGAACGCTGGCATGAGGTTCACGCCGAGGATGATCCCGAAGGCGGCGAGGCAGTGGCCGATCACCGTCGGCCCAGGCACTGGAGGAGATCGGTGATCACATCAGGATGCTAGAAGCCCAGGGGTCTTCGGGTGCTGCTGGATTTCCGCTTCCTGTGGGAAAGGGCCGAGCGAGCTGTGGACTGACGGGGGATCACGTCGTGTTCTTGTGGAGTACTTGGCAAATCTGGTGGGAAACGAGAGGATTTCGCGCTTCTTCGTTGACCCCTCGGCGGCGGAGGCGCACACTGAGAAGTGATCCGAGTTCGTGGAACTCGCTGAACGTTGGTTGGGGACCCTCGGGTCGCCAGCGGACGGCTCGTCCAAGGGGCTCCTTCGGGGGCAGGAGGAAGGGCAGGGGTTCTCCCCGAGAGGGGAGGGCGTCGAGAGGCATGGCACGGGCGAGGTGGGTGGAACGACCATTCGGGACGGTGCTTTCGGGGACCGGTTCGGGTGCGCCAGGCCTGGGTTGTCCGACACGATCTAGAGCGCGGTGAGGACCATCCAGACGTTGCCCCGAGAGGCGGGAAGGCTCCGGCCGACCAGTCACTCGGGGCTTCGTCGCGTCCCTCCCGCGATCTCAGGGGTGCGGGTGCTCGTCGGCGCAGGATGCGGCTTCGAGCTCGATCGTTGCGTGATCGATGCGGAACTCATCCTCCAGGAGCGCTCGAGCCTTCGAGAGGAGGTGTCCCGCAGCCGAGACCGTGGGGTCGCCATCGACCACCATGTGGGCGCTCAGGGCTCGGTGGCTGGACGAGAGGCTCCACACGTGCAGGTCGTGCACCTCGCGGATGCCGGTGATCGCTGTCAGGCGCTCGCGGACGTCAGAGAGCTCGATGTCACTCGGCACGCCCTCCAAGAGGACGTGGAGGCTGGATCGGGTGATTCGGAACGCTTCGAGCACGATGACCCCAGCGACGATGAGCGATGCGATCGGGTCCACCCGTTCGGTGATCGGCCCGCTGGCCACCAGCGCGATGATCCCCGAGATCGCCACCACCGCCGAGGCCAAGGCGTCGCCGAGCGAGTGGATGAGCACGCTGCGCATGCTGAGGTCCTCGTGTCCTTCGGTCAGGAGCCACACCACGCCGAGGTTGGCCACGATCGAGAGCGAGGCGGCGACCACGATGATCCCGCCGTGGACCGGCTGAGGGTGGAGGAGCCGATAGAGGGCCATCCATGCGATCGAGAACGTGACCAGCACCAGCACGACGCCGTTGGTCAAGGCGGCCAGGATCGTGGCGCGGTGGTAGCCGAAGGAGCGACGTTCCGTGGCTGGTCGGAGCGCAAGGAGCGATGCCAGGAGGGCGACCAGTATCGCCACGGCGTCGGTGAGGTTGTGTCCCGCGTCCGCCACCAGACCTGTCGAGTGTGCGGCACGGCCGGCAAGGAGAAGACCGCCGGTGAGAGCGAGGTTGATACCAAGCGACACGCAGAGGCGGGTCGTCCGGGTCATGGGTCTCGTGGCGTCCTCAGCGTGAAGAGCTCCTGGGGGCGCTCGCCGCGCTCGACCTCGCGGACGAGCTCAGCGCGGACGACGTCGAGGTCCCCCGGGTGAGTGATGCCGATGCACCGGGAGGTGGTGACGGTGACGGTGAACTTACGAAGGGACTTCACGTCGACGGGGAGATCCCCATCGACGAGCTGGCTCACGATCTCAGGCAGCAGGACCTCGGCGTCCTCACTGGCGTTCGATGCCGCCTCCATGGCGGCGGAGAAGACCGCCCACATCTCGGGGGCGAAGCCCCAGAGGTTCATCGAGACGACCGAGTCGGGGTCGAGAGCGACGGGCTCGAGACCGTCGCCTGACTCGAACGATCCATCGCTCGCCGCCACCACCTGGCGGCGCTCGCTGATCGCGGCGAGCCGACCGTCGGTGATCTCGCAGACGCCTCGGGTCACGGGATCCGATCCGACCAGAGCGTTGCGGAGCAGGAAGCCGACCAGCACGTTGGTGCCCTCCTCGGTGAGGTGGCGGGCTGCGTCACCGAGTGCCGCCGCCCCGTAGAGATCATCAGCGTTCGCCACCGCAAAGGGACGGGTCGGGTCGACCTGGTCCCTGGCGGCCAAGACGGCGTGGACCGTTCCGAACGGGCGCTCCTGCACGGCGAAGCGAACCTCGACGTCGTCCGGCCAGACGGTCGCGACGTGCTCTCTGATCTGGGGCCCGGAATCAGGGTTGACGACGATGACGATGGGGCTGAACCCGGCGGAGACGGCGTCGCTGGCGAGCAGATCGATGACTGCCTCGTGATTCGGGCCGATCGGAGCGAGAGGCTTGACGCCTCCGAAGCGCCGAGCACGACCGGCGGCGAGGATGACGAGCGGTATCGAGCTCATCCCGGCCAGCGCAGGACGGCGCTGGCCCAGGTCATCCCGGCCCCGAACCCAGTCAGAAGGAGCGTGTCACCTGGGGAGATCCGTCCGTTGTCCAGGGCATCGACCAGAGCCAGGGGGATCGACGCCGATGACGTGTTCCCGTAGCGATCGACGACAATGACCGCCTGCTCCTCGGGGATCCCGAGTCGCTGGCACACAGCCTGGATGATGCGCAGGTTCGCCTGGTGGGGGACGATCAGATCGATCTGATCGGTGGTGAGGCCAGCGTCCTTGATGACCGTGTTGGCGGACTCGACGACGATGCGCACGGCTCGCCGGAAGACCTCTCGGCCGTCCATGGTCAAGTAGCCCCCGTGGTCGGCGTAGAGGATGTGACCGAGGCTTCCGTCGCTGCCAAGGTCCCAGCTCATCAATGCGCCGCCATCATCAGTGGCTTCGAGGAGGAGAGCACCGGCGCCGTCACCGAAGAGGATGGCCGTCCCCCGGTCTTCCCAATCGGTGATCCGAGAGAGCGTCTCGGCACCGATGACCAAGACCCGCCTGGCGCCACTCTTGATGAGGCCGTCGGCGACGACGAGTCCGTACACGAAGCCCGAGCAGGCGGCGTTGACGTCAAGCGCTCCTCCGGCGATCCCGAGCTCGTTCTGGACGTTTGCCGAGGTGCTCGGAACGGCTTGGTCGGGTGTCGTGGTGGCCAAGATGAGCATGTCGATCTCATCTCCGGTCACACCAGCTCGCTCCATTGCCGCGCGACCGGCGCCGACGGCGAGCGAAGCCGTCGTTCCGCCCACCCTGCGCTCCCGGATCCCGGTGCGCTCGGTGATCCACTCGTCAGAGGTATCGAGAGTCTTCGAGAGCTCTTCATTTGTGAC
>JADGOD010000176.1 GCA_017883125.1 Acidimicrobiales bacterium | reverse complement strand
GCATCCCGACGATGATCATCTTCAAGGACGGTCAGCCCGACAAGCGCCTCGTCGGCGCCCGGGGCAAGGGCCAGATCCTCGAGGAGCTCAGCGACTACCTGTAGGCCTCGATTCCGGGCTCGCCCACCGCGACCGGTATCCTCAACCCTCCATGGACGCGCTACCACTCGGCCCCGGTGCTCAGGGCGATGCCGTCCGTGACCTGCAACAACGACTCACCGCCACGGGGTTCGACCCATCCGTCGAACCCCGTGGCACGTTTTCGGCCGGAACCGAACGCGCTGTTCGCGAGTTCCAACGACAACGCGGGCTCCTCGAAACCGGGGTGTGCGACCTCGCCACCTGGGCCGCCTTGGTTGAGGCCGGCTACCACCTGGGCGACCGCCTGCTCTACCTCAAGAGCCCGATGGTCCGCGGCGATGACGTCGCCGAACTCCAGCGGCTCCTAGGCACGCTGGGCTTCGACGCGGGGCGAGTCGACGGCATTCTTGGTCCCCATACCGAACGAGCCCTGTATGATTTCCAGCGCAATGCGGGCCTGACCACCGACGGGGTGTGCGGACGAGAGGTGCTGCTAAGCCTGGAGCGCCTCGGCCAGTCTCCCGGGCGAGCGACGAACGTGGCCGGCGTCCGCGAACGCGAACTCCTCCGCTCCCTGCCACCCATTCTTGCCGGTCGCCGCATCGTGATCGGGGAGGCGGGCGGCCTCGACGCGCTCGTTCGTGCGATCAACCGTGGGCTGGAGGATGCCGGAGCGATCGTGGCCGGGCTCCATCATCCGCACCCGTCGGTCCAGGCCGTGGAGGCCAATGACTTCCAGGCCGACCTCTACGTCGGTCTCGTGCTGTCCGACGACCCCGACTGCGAGGCGTCCTACTACGCCACCGAAGGCTTCGAGTCTGCAGGCGGGCGCCGCCTGGCTGAGCTTCTCACCGAGCGCTTCGGTCGAATACCTGGGGTTGACACCGTGTCTGGCCGCG
Source organism: Acidimicrobiales bacterium (assembly GCA_017883125.1). Lineage (GTDB taxonomy): Bacteria > Actinomycetota > Acidimicrobiia > Acidimicrobiales > RAAP-2 > CAIUMH01. The sequence goes on along the minus strand of JADGOD010000176.1, from coordinate 2,348 downwards.
GGCGCTCGCTTCCCATCCTCCGTGAGACCCGCATGCCGGCGGTGGTCTGCGCGGTAGGCCCAGCGGCGGTCGTCGTCGAGCGCACTGCCGAGTTCGCGGACGCCATCCACGACGCCCTCAAGCAGTGGTGCGCCTCCCCGCTCGAACCCTGAAGTGAGTGTCGGGAGCCATCGACGAGCTCGGCCATGTGACGGAGGCCACAACCGTTAACCACAGGTTTGGTCACAGGGTGTGGATGGAGTGAAGAGACCGTCAACCCTGTCGTACAGGTCCAAATCCGACGACCATTCTCGGCTGAGCGACACCGCCTCGGCCCAGGGTCGAGACGGGCCTCAATCGTCGATCTCTCGTCCCTCGGTCATGACCCGGTAGATGCGTTCGAGGTCCTCCACGGTCGAGAACTCCACCACCACCCGACCCCGTTTGGCTCCCATGGTGACCGTGACCCGGGTGTCGAGATGGTCCGAAAGCAGATCCTCGAGCTCGAGGAGTCCCGCGGGACGAAGGGTGGGAGCAGGTCGCGAAGGGGACTGGTCACCCTCCACCACCGCCCCGGCTTCCTCGTGGAGGCGAACCTCCTCCTCGACCTGGCGCACCGACAGATCCTCGACCACCACTCGACGGGCCAGTGTCTCCTGGAAGAGGCGATCGGGCGACGCCAGCAGAGCTCGGGCGTGGCCCGCGGTCACCTTGCGCTCGGCCACCAGCTTCTGCACCGACGGCGGGAGTTGGAACAGCCGAAGGGTGTTGGTGACGGCTGAGCGGCTCTTACCGACCCGAATGGCCACCTGCTCCTGGGTGAGGCCGAAGTCCTCCATGAGCTGCTGATAGGCAGCGGCCTCCTCCAAGGAGTTGAGATCCTCTCGATGGAGATTCTCGACCAGTGCCTGTTCCAAGGCACTGGCATCCTCGACCGATCGCACCAAGGCGGGGACCGTTTGAAGTCCGACCCGCTTGGCCGCTCGCCACCGGCGCTCGCCGGCGATGATCTCGAACTCGCCACCCTCGGTCGGTCGCACCAGGATCGGCTGCAGGACGCCGAGCTCCCGGATCGATGCGCTCAGGGAGACCAGGGCCTCCTCGTCGAAGTACGCCCGCGGCTGATGCTGATTCGGTCGCACCTGACTCACCGGAATCTCTTGGAGTGCGGTCGACCCGCTGTCCACCACTTCCCCGGTCGGGATCAGTGCCCCGAGACCCTTACCCAATCCGCTGCGCCGTGCCACCGCTGACCTCCTTCGCCAGCTCTCGATACGCGATTGCGCCGCGAGAGCTGGAATCGAACGTGATGATGGGCTGCCCGAAGGAGGGCGCCTCTGAGAGCCGTACGGTCCGGGGAACGACGTTCCTGCAGACCTTGTCCCCGAAATGCTTGCGCACCTCGCTCGCCACCTGGTCGGACAGCTTGGTGCGAGCGTCGTACATCACCAGCACGATCGCGCTCACCTCGAGCTGTTGATTGAGGCTCTTCTGCACCAACTCCACATTTCGGAGGAGTTGGCCGAGGCCCTCGAGGGCGTAGTACTCGCACTGAATGGGCACCAGGACCTCGGTGGCCGCCGCCATGGCATTCACCGTCAGCAGGCCGAGCGACGGCGGGCAGTCGATCAGGACGTAGTCATAGTCGTCGAGCACATCGTGTATGGCGTTGCGGAGCTTCAACTCGCGGCTGAAGGCCGGAACCAACTCGATCTCGGCTCCCGCGAGGTCGAGGCTGGCCGGAGCCACGAACAGATTGCGAACGGAGCTCCCCTCGATGCAGTCCTCGAGAGGGACGTCGTGGAGGAGGACGTCGTACATCGAGGATTCCAGCGCCCGGGGGTTGATGCCCAGACCGGTGCTGGCATTCCCCTGAGGGTCGAGATCGACGACGAGGGTGCGATAGCCGAGGTCGGCCAGGCAGGCACCCAGGTTGACGGCGGTGGTCGTCTTGCCCACCCCGCCTTTCTGGTTGGCCACCGCGATGACCCGCGGAAGCTCCCGCACGTGGGAGGCCGAGGGTCCCACGTCGATCACCCGCTCGGCCTGGTCGATGTCCGGAGGAACATCCATCACCGGGGAGTCATCCCCCGAGTTCTCGACCGCCTGCGTTGGGCCGGGAAGCACACCCTCAGGTGCTGGCGGGGGAGTCAGCTCCTCTGAGGGCCGCTCTCCCGACGGTGCTTCCGGCGCCGGCGGACTCGAGGTCCAGGGTTGATCTTGCCCAGGAAACTCCGGCAAATCCGGCGGTTCGGGTGGTCCAGCCTCGCCAAACGTTGATGTCACTGCGCCATCCTTCCTGGTGGCTCCCACGAGGTCAAGAAGATCCCCCGGGGAATGTGATGTTTCACGTGAAACATCGCGCCGGG
>JADGOD010000175.1 GCA_017883125.1 Acidimicrobiales bacterium | reverse complement strand
TCAAGACACGCGGCATCAGCGCGGAGACCATCACCGCCGAGGACATCGCCTCACGGCTCGACGAGATCATGGACGTCACCGACGCCGCGGTCACCGACGTCTACCACCGCATCGCCTGATCGCGCGGCCCCCCCCTCTCTCTCGGGCCTGGGCTACTCCCTGCCGCCGAAGCGCTCGCGCTTGAGCCGATAGACGTGGCTTCCACCCCGCTTCGTGAGCTTGAGATCGGCCAGGGCCGGGTGGCGCTCGCCCAGGCGGCGGGCCAGCTCCTCGGCGATGAGGCCACCGATGCCCCGCTGGAAGTTCAAGCCCGTCTCGGGCATCGCCACCTCGGGCAGGACGAGCGAGATCCGCTCAGGGTCCACCGAGACCGACGCGCCGGACTCGATGAGGTCGGTCACGCACCTGAAGCCGATCCAGGAGCCCGAGAAGCGCGACAGCGCCCAGCCGTAGATGCCGTAGTCCAGGTACTCCTGGACCGTCGACGGGTGCAGGATCGGCATCGCGCAGTGTATGAAGGCCAGATCGCTCTGGTGGGCGGTCGTCGAGGACCGCGCGCCGTGGTCGTCACCAGTGAGGACGAGCACACCGCCGTGCTTCGAGGCACCGACCTGTGCCCCGTGCTTGAGCGCGTCGACTGAGCGGTCGACGCCGGGCCCCTTGCCGTACCAGATGGAGTAGACGCCGTCGTAGCGCATGCCGGGCATCAGGGTCGCCTGCTGCGTGCCCCAGATCGAGGTGGCGGCGAGGTCCTCGTTCAGCCCGGGCTGGAAGTGGACGTCGTACTCGGCGAGGAAGCTGCGAGCCTGGTTGAGCGCCTGGTCGTAGCCCCCAGCGGCGATCCTGGATAGCCGGAGATGAACCCCGCCGTCCGGATCCCTGTCGCCTCGTCGCGCTGGCGCTGGACGAGGGGCAGGCGCACCAGCGCCCGGGTCCCCGTGAGATACACACGGCCCGACGTCTGCCGGTATCGATCTTCGAGTTGGTGTCGGCGTTGATGGCCACTTTGCGCCCCCCGCAGCGGTTCAGCAACCCGCAGGCGGATGACTTCGTTTCTTAATAGTATTAAGGAAATTATCACATACCATCCTGAGACGGTCAATCGAGGAGAGGTCGCCAACCATGGGCATCGGACTGAGCAAGCAGGCACTCGACGTGGGGATCGTCACCACGAACTTCGAGAAGATGATGGACTTCTACGTCGGCGCGCTGGGCTTCGTCCCCACCGAGGCCAACACCTATCCCGGTGCGGGCACCGTCCAGCGCCTGGACATCGGCGACAGCATCCTGCGGCTCCTCGCCGTCGAGACGGAGCCGCCGCACACGAGCCCCGACGGCCTGCGCGACTCGACGGGCATCCGCTATCTGACCCTCAACGTGAGCGACATCAACGAGGCGCACGCGGCCTGCCAGTCGGCCGGCGTCCACGTCGTCGGCCCGCCCGCGGAACTGCGTCCCGGTGTGTTCTCGGTGCGGGCCCAGGATCCCGACGGGAACTGGATCGAGTTCATGCAGGGGGCCTGACCCAGAAGGAGCCCGTGGGTCGAGCCAGCCCCCGCACGGGGGCGCCCGGCGCGCTAGCCCACAGCCGAGGTGACCCCGAGCGCGCGGTCGAAGACGTAGGACACGGCCGCGATCAGGTCGCCGGGCTCGCGGCCGGCGGAGGGCTCGAGCACCTTGGGCGAGAGCATGCCAACCCGGTCGAGCATGACGACGAGCGCCGCGGAGAGCGAGCCGGGCACGACCGCGGGATCGACGAGGCCGTCGCGCTGGCCGGCCTCGATCCTGGCGACCAGGGCCTGGGTCATCGGCAGGAAGGCGTCGTTGCGGATGGTCTCGAAGCGGAGGTCGCCCTCGTTGACCGCGACGTTCCGCGCCCAGAGCACCGCTCGGTGCTCATCCCAGTACCCCATGAAGCTCTCCACGAAGGGCCGGGTGCCCTTGGATGACGCGTCGCCGTCCGACCAGCCGTCGCTCGGGAAGGTGAAGGCCGGGAGCTGCTGGCTCACCTCCTGGCAGAGGGCCAGGATCGCCTCGTCGATGTCGCGGAAGTACTGGTAGAACGCCGGTGGCGAGAAGCCAACCTCTTGGGCCACATCCGCCAGCTTGAGCCCTCGCAGTCCGTGCTGCTCGATGAGCTTGGCGATCACCTCGAGGATGCGCTGCCTCGTCTGGAGGCCGCGCTTGCCAAGCGGCTGCCCATCCGTCGAGAAAACGCCCGTGTCTGTCACGACCCTGAACGATACCGCTTGGGCGGTGTGCCGCCACCTGGCTCACCCGACGACGGTCCGCGCGACCTGGGCGCCGCGTCCCCGTGCCCAGACGCGCACCAGGGGGGGCCGTCCGAGCTGCGGACGGTCCCCCCTGGCACGGATCGGATCAGGCGCCGAGGCCGATTGCCAGGTCCGCAAGCCTGCGGACCTCGAGGCCGTGCACGCCGTAGATCTTCGCCGAGGTGGTCGCCGCCCAGACCGCCTCCTGCTGGAGCGCCCGGGTGTTGGCGTACTTGAGCAGCAGACGGAGCTCGCCCCCGCCGTGGAAGCGATCCTTGTAGGAGTGCAGCGCCAGGAACTTGAGCTGGCTCTGCTCGAGGCCGAGCTTCTCGTTGAAGGCCTGGCCACCCATGTCCTGTGCCATCTGCTCCACCTGCGCGGCGCTGGTGAAGCGCTCGCGCACCTTGATGGCGGCCTCGGAGTTCACGATCTCGAGCCCGGCGATGGCCGCGAAGCCAGGGAGCCAGCCCAGCGTCCGGGTCATGTTCTCCCAGGCGAGGATGCAGGCGATCATCGGGGGGGTCGGCTCGGTGGCAAGGATCTCCTCGCGGCTGACGCCGCAGACCGCAGCCTCTTCGTAGAGCACGTCGATGTGGCAGGAGCCGTCAGCGTCGACGTCACCGACCTCTTCATCGACACAGTCCTTGATGATCTCGGTGCGCACGTCCTGATACGGGCAGAGCGACGCGATCGACATCAGCCAGCTGGGGAACTTCCAGGCGAAGAAGGACATGTACTGGAGATAGGTGCCGTGCCAGAGGCGCGCCTTCTCGTGATCGAGCCCGGCGGGCGGCCCTGGCTTGATGCCGGTGGCCATCAGCGTGCTGACCAGCGCCTCGCAGAAATCGGTCTCGAACTCCTCGGGCGACAGCGCTGTCGGATCGTTGCGCTCGGGAGCGAGACGGGGGCGACCGTCGTAGGGCATCGTCATGTGTGAACCTCCGGTGTTGATCTCAGGAAACTAGGTTAATTAACTTCAGCAAAACATAGAGCGACGGATCCGCGCCGTCAAGCGGCCCGTGCTCCCGCGCTCGGGCACCTGGGCTCAGCGAGGCGACAGGCGGACGGGCACGTTCTTGAGGGTGCACGAGATCGGGTTCTCGATGCCGAGCACGCTGTACTCGGGCTCACCCAGCAGCTCGATCTCGCCCACGCGCTTGAAGAGCTCTTCGAACATCACCATGATCTCGCGCTTGGCGAGGTTGGCGCCGAGGCAGTAGTGGATGCCCCCGGCCCCGAAGGCCACCTGGGCGGCAGCCTCCTGACGGGTGACGTCGAAGCGGAAGGGGTCGGTGAAGACGTCGGCATCGCGGTTCGCCGACGGGTACCACATGCCCACCTTGTCGCCGGCCTTGATCTCGGCGTCGCGGATGATCACGTCCTCGACCGCGGTGCGGGCGAAGAAGGCCAGCGGCGAGGACCAGCGGAGGATCTCGTCGACGGCGGTGGAGATCACCGAGGGGTCGTTGCGCATCAGCTCCAGCTGGTCCGGGTTCTCCAGCAGAGCGACGAGGCCGCCTGAGATCGCGCTGCGCGTCGTCTCGCTCCCCGCGATGGTGAGCACGATGAAGAAGAGGTCGAGCTCGAACTCGTTGAGCTGTGTGGTCGTGCCGTCCTCCTGCAGGACGGCCGCGGTGGTGAGCTTGGTCCAGATGTCGTCGGCCGGCGTGCGGCGATTCTCCTCGTCGAGCTCGTGCGCGTACATGAACATCTCGGCCTGGATGCCCTGGCGATCCTCCTCGCTGAGCCCCGCGCTCGGATCGGTAGAGAGGAGCAGCTTGTCGACCAGATCGAAGACCCAGGTCCGATCGGCATGGGGGATGCCGACGATGTCGGCGATCATGTGCATCGGGAGCTGGTAGGCGACCTCGTGCACGAAGTTGCAGGTGCCCTGCTCGAGCGCCTGGTCCACGATCTGACCAGCCCAGGTGCGCGCCTGGTCGTCGAGCTTCGCCGTCATCCGCGGCGTGAAGCCCGCGCTGACGAGCTTGCGGAGCCGCGTGTGGTCGGGCGGGTCCATCGACACGATCATCATGCCCC
>JADGOD010000174.1 GCA_017883125.1 Acidimicrobiales bacterium | reverse complement strand
TTGAGGGGTCTGGCCGCGCTCATCCAGGCGGCGAAGCCTCACGTATTGGAAGGAACCAGTCCGATCGAAGCCACCACGGTCGCTGCGCTCGCAGCGTCCGGAGACGCAAGTAGCTCCGTTGTTGGAGAAGGGAAGAGAAACGTGCTCGGAAAGATCCTCACCATCAAGGCTGCCGCAGCTGCTGCTGGAGCTCTAGCTCTCGGCGCTACTGCCGCTGCTGCCACGGGTTCACTGCCCACACCGGCCCAGTCGGCCGTCTCCCAGGGGCTCTCCCACATCGGGGTCTCGGTCCCGAACCCCAACAACCACGGCTCGACCAATGACACCGGGGGCGATTCAACCACCCCGACGACCGAGGCGGGCCGGACCATCACGACGGAGAACGCCTTTGGCCAGTGCACTGCGTGGGCGGCAGCGAACAAGGCGCAAGCCTTGGCACACCGCTCGAGCAACGCCCCGGACCTCTTCCCGAACCTGACTGCAGCTGCGCTAGCCAAGGGTGAGACGATCCAGGTGTTCTGCGCCAGCGTCAGTCGTCCGAACACGACGACCACGACTGGGGGAGCTACAGGGGGGGCGACCACCAATGGCGCCAACACAAGCAACCCTCCCGTGAGCGTCCCGGCAGGTCCGCCAGCAGGCGTACCGGTCACTCCTCCCGTGAGCCACTCAAGCGGCCCTCCGGTGAGCGTCCCGGCAGGTCCGCCAGCAGGCGTCCCGGCTCACTGACATCTGGGTCCGGGAGGACCGCCTTCGGGCCGTAGCCACTGACTGCCTAGGGGCAGACGGACAAGGCGTCACTGTGTATCCAGCGAAGGTAGGTACGACGCGAGGTAGGTCTTGCGCTGGTCCGAGTCAAAGAATCTGCTCCTTCCGAGCCCGAGAAGGTGCCGGTTGCCTCAGATCTTGATCGCTGCTGAGCATTGATGCCCGCAGGAGAACGGCTGCACTTGCGGCGCACCCCGCCCTCGCGAGGAATCTGCAATCTTCAGCCGTCCATTCCACTGTCATCTACGTGGGCCAGTACTTCGAGAATGGCTGAAATTGGTGGTCGTCACTGCAACGAACCGGCGGCCCCTACAGCCTTCGAGGGGCCGCACCGTCGCTGGAGTGGTCCCGCCGACGAACTCCATGGCTGCGGGGCGCCCTCGAGTCGGTGACGGGCTCCGCCATTGAGGCCGAAGCCCGTCACCGAAGAAGCTGACCTTGACGCCCCGCTGCATGAACCTGTCCACGAAGCGGGGCGGTCGTGATCGGCTGATCGGGCCAGCTGTCGAGAGGGGCTAGAGAGCGTTCAGGACTGCTTCTGCGCCGCTGAGCTCGATCGACCCGGGTGCGGTCTCGATGTTGAGGAGCGTCACGATCCCATCTTCGATGATCATGGCGTAGCGCTGAGAGCGGATGCCGAGCCCGGCGCCGGTGACGTCCAGCTCGAGGCCGAGGGCCTTGGTGAACTCGCCGTTTCCGTCACCGAGCATGAGCACGCCGTCTCCGACGTTCTGCGAGGCACCCCACGCGCCCATCACGAACGCGTCGTTGACCGAGATGCAGGCGATCGTGTCGACGCCCTTTGCCCGGAGCTCCTGGTTGCGGATCACGTAGCTGGGGAGGTGGTGGTCCGAGCACGTCGGGGTGAAGGCCCCGGGGACGGCGAAGAGGACGACCTTCCCCTTGGAGAGGATCTCGCCTGTCTGCACCGGGGTCGGCCCAGAAGCCCCCATGGTCATGACCTTCACATCGGGAAGTCGGTCTCCAACTGAGATTGTCATGGCATCACTCCTTGATCGTCGTTTCCCGCCGATCCTAAGTGCTCGAACGGCAACGCCGGACGGTCGAATCGGCGCCCAACCCCCGCACCGCTGGAGGATCTCCTCGGGGAAGCCCGCCGTCCGGATCCTCGGTGTGACCGATGGCGACGCTGGGATCTAACCTTGGCACTCGTGACTGACGCAAAGAACGCTAACTCCCGCCAGACTGACTCCGGGATCGAGATCAAAGCCCTCTACACCGCCGCTGATCTCGAGGGCTTCGACCCCGAGGTGCAGCTCGGAGCACCCGGCTCGTACCCCTACACCCGAGGCGTCCACGCCGAGATGTACCGCCAGCGCCTCTGGACGATGCGCCAGTACGCCGGCTTCGGCAACGCGGAGTCGACCAACGAGCGGTTCAAGTTCCTCCTCGATGCCGGCCAGACCGGTCTGAGCTGTGCCTTCGACCTGCCCACCCAGATGGGCTACGACTCGGACCACCCCCGTGCCGAGGGCGAGGTCGGCAAGGTCGGTGTCGCCATCGACTCCCTCGCTGACATGCGGCTCCTGCTCAAGGACCTGCCTCTCGACCAGGTAACCACGTCGATGACCATCAACTCGACCGCCTCGACCCTGCTGCTCATGTACCAGCTCGTCGCCGAGGAGCAGGGAGTCGAGGGCGCCAAGATCCGGGGCACGATCCAGAACGACATCTTGAAGGAGTACGTGGCCCGGGGCACCTACATCTACCCGCCACGGCCCTCGATGCGGCTGATCGTCGACATCTTCGGCTACTGCGCCGAGAACCTGCCGAGCTGGAACACCATCTCGATCTCCGGCTACCACATCCGCGAGGCCGGTTCGACGGCGGTCCAGGAGATCGCCTTCACCATCGCCAACGGGATCGCCTACGTCGAGGCGGCTCAAGCAGCGGGCCTCGAGGTCGATGCCTTCGCTCCGCGGTTGAGCTTCTTCTGGAACAGCCACAACAACCTCTTCGAGGAGGTGGCGAAGTTCCGCGCCGCTCGCCGGATGTGGGCCCGCATCATGACGGATCGCTTCCACGCCAAGGACGAGCGCTCCAAGGTCCTGCGGTTCCACACCCAGGTGGGTGGCTCGACGCTGACCGCCCAGCAGCCTGAGAACAACATCGTCCGCGTCACGATCCAGGCGATGGCTGCCGCCCTCGGCGGCACCCAGAGCCTCCACACCAACGGATTCGATGAGGCGCTGGGGCTTCCCACGGAGAACGCGGCGAAGATCGCCCTGCGGACCCAGCAGATCGTCGGCTACGAGTCGGGCATCGCCGACACCGTGGACCCGCTGGCTGGGTCGTATTTCGTCGAGACGCTGACCGATCAGATCGAGGCGGCGGCGATGAGGTACCTCGAGCAGATCGATGAGATGGGTGGAGCGGTCGCCGCGATCGAGGCCCGCTACATGCAGGACGAGATCGAGTCGGCCGCCTACGCCTACGCCAAGGAGATCGACAGCGGCCAGAAGATCGTGATCGGGATGAACAAGTTCACCGATGACACCTCCGAGCCGGCAGACGTCTTCCCGATCGACCCGCAGCTCCAGAAGGATCAGGTCGCCCGGTTGGCGAAGGTCCGTGCCGAGCGCGACCAAGCCGGCGTCGACGCGGCCCTGGCTGACCTCGAGGCGGCAGCCCGAGGCACCAACAACATGCTCGTCCCGATGAAGGAAGCACTGCGCCGCATGGCCACCCTCGGCGAGGTGGCCGACACCCTCCGGGGCGTCTTCGGCATGTACCAGCCCGGGGGCTGAGCGTCAGGCGGTCCGTTCGGCGACCGCTGCGAAATGCTCGACGACGGGCAGCTCGACCCACCAGGGACTGACGAGCTCGCGCCAGCGGAGGAACGCCTCGGACTTGCGGAACCCCTCGTTGTGGGCCTCGACGCTGGCCCATTCGACGAGCAGCAGGTAGGTGCTCGTCGACTCGATGCCGCGCAGCACCTTGACGGTGCCGCATCCCTCGGCGCCGCCGATCACGCCGAGCGCCTCGTCGAGAGCGGCCTCGAACTTCTCTTCGTCGCCGGGACGGACAGCGAGTAACGCGTGCTCGAGCACCATGGTGAGTCTCCTTGGTCGGGGTTCTGGTCAGCCGGCGAGGAGCCGGGAGCGGAGGGCTTCGTCGGTTGCGGCATCGATACCAGTCAGCGCCATCGTGGCGGCACCATCGAGGAGGGCCCGATTGGCCGAGGGGCCGATGCACGCGGCGGTGAAGGCGGGCTGGTGGTTGACCGCACCGTGCGCCTCGACGCCGATCAGGGGGTGGATTGAGGGGATGGCGAGCGAGATGTTGGCCATGTCGGTGGAGTAGGTGGGCTTGGGGGCATCCTCGTCATCGAGGTCGAATCGTCGACCACGGGCTTCGGCGTGGCCCCGGAACCTCGTCAGCAGCTCGGGGTCCTGCTCCATGTGCGAGTAGGCCGGCCCCATCTCCTCGACCGTCACCGTGCAGCCGGTCGCCAGGGCCCCGGCTTCGAAGCACCGGTCGACCCGAGGACGCAGGATGGCGAGACCCTCCCGGGTGACGGAGCGGCACATGAACTTGCCCGTGACGAGCCCGGGGATGATGTTGGCCGCCTCTCCGCCGACGGTGATCACGCCGTGCACCTGGTCGCCGGGGCTGAGCTGCTGGCGAAGCAGTCCGAGCGCCACCTGGGCGAGCGTCATCGCATCGCCGGCGTTGACCCCCTCCCACGGTGCGGCCGAGGCGTGGGATGTCTTACCGGTGAACGTCACCTCGAACTGGTCGACGGCCAGGCACGCTGACTCAAGTCGATCGTAGGACCACGGGTGGATCATCATCGCCGCGTGAACGCCGTCGAAGGCACCACGTTCGAGCATGATCACCTTGCCGCCCCCTGCTTCTTCGGCGGGGGTCCCGAGCACCCTGATGGTCACTCCGAGCTCGTCAGCCACGGCCTTGAGTCCGAGCCCGGCACCGACTGCCGCGGCAGCGATCAGGTTGTGACCACATGCATGGCCGATGTCGGGAAGTGCGTCGTACTCGGCGAGGACCGCAAGGGTGAGCGGCCCTGAGCCCGCCGTCGCCGAGAAGGCAGTCGGAATCCCGGCGACGCCACGCGTGACGACGAAGCCCTCGGACTCGAGGAGGGATGCGACCGCCTCGGCGCCACGGTGCTCTTGGAAGGAGAGCTCGGGGTCTCCGTGCAGGCCCTCTGACAGCCGGATGAGTCGATCGCTCGCCTCATCGATTGCGTCAAGTGCGCGCCCGGCGATGTCACTCACCGGGACTACTCGATGACGATGACGACATCGTTACCGGTCACCGAGTCACCGGCAGCAACGCGGACTTCCTTGACGGTTCCCGAGACGGTCGTGTTGATGGCGTTCTCCATCTTCATCGCCTCGAGGACGCACACCGTCTGGCCGATCTCGACCTCGTCACCGACCTCGACCAGGACCTTGACGATGGTTCCCTGCATGGGGACGGTCACCGATCCCGAGGACACCGTGGTCACGGACCCTCCGCCCCCGCGGCGCTTGGGCTTCGAGCCTCCAGCGCCCGGGCCGGCGGCCACGCCGGCGAGGCTGGACTCGTCGAGCCACATCTTGATGTCGTAGCGACGTCCACCCACCTCGGTCGTCACGGTCCGGAGCACCTTGGTGGCACCGTCCTCGCTCTCCGGGGCAGCCAGGTCGATCTCCAGCGACGCCAGGTCGAGGGTCTCTTCGACCCACTTGGTCGAGTAGTTGGCGGCGGCGAAGTCAGGGTGGCTGAGGATCGCCACATCAGCCGGGATCGTCGTGGCGACGCCTTCGATCTGGGTCTCCTCGAGCGCACGGAGCATGCGGCGACGAGCCCCCTCGCGGTCTTCGGCCCAGACGATCAGCTTGCCGATCAGGTTGTCGTAGTACTGGCTGATCGTGTCGCCGCTCTCGTAGCCGGCATCCAGGCGCACGCCGGGTCCAGAAGGCTGGGAGAACTTGGTCAAGGTACCCGGTGACGGGGAGAATCGCCCACCGCTCGGATCTTCGGCGTTGATCCGAACCTCGATGGAGTGGCCGTTGCGCTGCACCTGATGCTGGGTGAACGGGATCGCCTCGCCGGCAGCGATCTTGATCTGCCATGCGACGAGGTCGAGCCCCGTCACCAGCTCGGTGACCGGGTGCTCGACCTGGAGGCGGGTGTTCATCTCGCGGAAGAAGAACTCGCCGTCCTGGTAGAGGAACTCGACGGTGCCGGCGTTGAAGTAGCCGCACGCCTCGGAGACCTTGACGGCGGCAGCGCCCATCGCTTGACGGACCTCGTCGGGGAAGTTGGGGGCCGGGCTCTCCTCGATCAGCTTCTGGTGGCGACGCTGTGCCGAGCAGTCGCGCTCTCCGAGCCACAGCGTGTTGCCGTGCTGGTCGGCCAGGATCTGCATCTCGATGTGCCGGGGCCAGGTGAGGTAGCGCTCGACGTAGCACTCGTCGCGGCCGAAGTAGCTCAGCGCCTCGCGCTGGGCGGACTCGAGGGCCTCTGCCGCCTCGTCAGCGCTCTTGACGACCTTCATGCCTCGGCCGCCTCCTCCGAAGGCGGCCTTGATGGCCACGGGCCAGCCGTACTCCTCGCCGAAAGCGACGACCTCGTCAGATGACGAGAGGGTCTCGGAGCGCCCGGGGACCCCGCTGACGCCAGCGGCTTCGGCGGCGAGGCGCGAGCTGATCTTGTCGCCCATGACCTCGATCGCCTCGGGAGGAGGTCCGATGAAGGTGACGCCCTTGGCGGTGATCGCACGGGCGAAGTCGACGTTCTCGGAGAAGAATCCGTAGCCGGGGTGCACCGCGTCGGCGCCGGACTTCTCGATGGCGTCGAGGATCGCCTCGGTGTTGAGGTAGCTCTCGGCGGCGGTCTGCCCCCCGAGGGCGTAGGCCTCGTCGGCGAGGCGGACGTGCAGGGCATCACGGTCGAGATCGGAGTAGACAGCGACGGTGCCGATGCCCATCTCCCGGCAGGTGCGGATGACGCGGACGGCAATCTCTCCGCGGTTCGCAATCAGGACCTTCTTCAGCACGTTCGCCCTTTCAGTGGAGATCCGACTTCGCACCGTGCGGCCGGGGACATGAACCTGTTCGGGTCATTCTCGCACGCCCCGTATGGTGGGTGCCATGTTGGGTCACGGGTTCCACATCGAGCGCTTCGACCTGATCGATTCGACCAACACCTATCTCATGGGAAAGGCCCGCGAGGGTGCCCCCGGGGGTCTCGTGGCCGTCGCCGACCACCAGCTGGCCGGCCGGGGAAGGCTCGATCGGCGCTGGGAGGCCCCTCCCGGGTCGTCCCTGCTGGCGTCGATCCTCCTCAGGGAGCATTTGGAGCCCGGAACGAGCCACCTCCTCACCGCAGCGGTCGCCCTCTCCGGTGCGGCGGCGGTGGAGCGCCTGTGCGGCCTCAGACCCGGGCTCAAGTGGCCCAACGACCTCGTCATCGGCGGTGCCAAGGTGGCCGGCGTCCTGGCCGAGGCCGATACCTGCGCTCCCGGTGGGGGACCAGGGACGACGGCCGTCGTCGTGGGGATCGGGATGAACCTGACATGGCCCGGGCCGCCGGGCGTGGGGGGGACCTCGCTCCTGGCGGCCTCGGGCGTGGTCGTCGACAGGGACCTGCTGCTCGATGAGCTCCTCGGCGAGCTCTCGCTCCGTCTCGATCTTCTCCGGACTGCGGTCGGTCGGGAGACCCTTACCGAAGACCTCCGGGGGTCACTGGTGACGCTCGGGACCGTCGTCTCGGTCGAGACGCCGGGCGGCACCGTGGTGGGTCGGGCCCGGTCGATCAGCACCGCAGGCCACCTCGTGGTCGAGGTAGGAGACGATGAGGTCGAGATCGTGACCGGAGACGTCGTTCATGTCCGCCCAGCCTCAGAGGGGCAGCCAGGGGCGGACTAGGGTTCGTGTCCATGCGCATCCTCGTCACCGGCGGTGCCGGTTTCATCGGTTCGGCCTTCATTCGCTACTGGCGTGAGCAACATCCTGACGACCAGCTCGTCGCCTACGACGTGCTGACCTACGCCGGCACCATGGGCTCGTTGGCCGGAGTCATCGACGACATCGCCTTCGTCGAGGCCGACATCCGGGACATTGACGCTGCAGAGCGGGCCATCGACGAGTACGGCATCGACACGGTCGTCAACTTCGCTGCCGAGTCGCACAACTCGCTCGCCATCCTCGACCCGGGTCGCTTCTTCTCGACCAACGTCATGGGAACTCAGACAATGCTCGAGGCCGCTCGACGTCGTGGGGTCGGTCGGTTCCACCACATCTCGACCTGTGAGGTCTACGGGGACCTCGCCCTCGACGCCACGTATGCGTTCAACGAGGAGAGCCCGTACCGGCCCCGGACGCCGTACAACGCATCGAAGGCCGGCTCGGACCACGCGGTCCGCGCCTACTCGGAGACCTACGAGCTGCCCGTGACCATCACGAACTGCGCCAACAACTACGGGCCATACCAGTTCCCCGAGAAGGTGATCCCGCTGTTCGCCACCCGGGCGCTGGCCGACCAGCCGCTCCCGCTGTATGCCTCGACCCAGAACCGGCGCGAGTGGCTCCACGTCGACGACCACTGCCGTGCCATCGAGGCGGTTCTCCTCAAGGGCCGCATCGGGGAGACCTACCACGTGGGCTCCGGCGTGGAGGCCTCGATCGAGGAGATCGCCGACGCCATCCTTGCCGCCCTGGACAAGCCCCAGTCACTCAAGATGATCGTTCCTGACCGTCCGGGTCACGACCGTCGGTACCTGCTCGACACCACCAAGATCCAGACCGAGCTGGGCTGGCAACCCACGATCGAGTTTGCACAGGGAATCGCCGACACGGTCGCCTGGTACGGAGAGAACAAGTCGTGGTGGGCACCGCTCCTCGAGCGCTCTCCCGTGGTCGAGTCCAGCTGGGGCGACGGCTCAAAGTAGCCAGCCATGCGCGTCTTGATCACCGGAGCGGGCGGCCAAGTGGGCGCCGATCTCATCGAGGTCCTCGCCGGCCGGGTGCCTGCGGCAGGCGCGGCGACGACCCTCATGGGGCAGCCACCGGTCTCAGAGGGCGAGTTCGAGGTCATCGCCTGCGATCGGTCCGCCCTCGATGTCACGGATGCCGAGCGGGTCCGCTCGGTCATCGTCGGCGCCGCGCCCGATGTGGTCGTGCATCTGGCGGCCTACACCGCTGTCGACGGGGCCGAGTCTGACCCCGAGGGAGCGAGAGCGGTCAACGAGGGCGGAACCCGGGCGGTGGCCGACGCCGCCACTGAGGTGGGCGCCCACCTGATCTATGTCTCGACGGACTACGTCTTCTCCGGTGATCTCGGCCGACCGCTCGTTGAGTCTGATGCCACGGATCCGAAGAGCGTCTACGGCGCGACCAAGCTGGCAGGGGAGCGAGCGTGCCCTCCCTCGGCGTCGATCGTCAGGACGTCGTGGGTTGCGGGGATCTCGAATCGCACGGTGATCAACCTCGCCGTCGAATCGGCGGCAGCGAACCGGCCGCTGCGCTTCGTGGCTGACCAGATCGGCTCACCGACGGCCTCGGCCGACCTCGCTGCGGGACTCGTCACCTTCATCCGAAAGCAGCCCGCGGGGGTCTTCCATCTCGCCGGAGCCGGAGGGGCGAGCTGGCGAGACGTCATCGCCTACGCCGTGGAGCAGGCAGGAGGGTCGGGCGAGATGGTCACGCCGATCCAGACCGACGAGCTCGATCCCCCTCAGGCGGCCACCCGGCCGAGGTTCTCGGTCCTGGTCTCAGAGCGCCTCGACGAGCTTGACGCGACCCCTCTCCCGGACTGGCAGGAGGGCATCGGTCGGCTCGTCCACGCCATCAAGGCCCGTTCGTCGTGACCGAGCGCGCCGGGCTCCCGAGCCGATGACTGGCGCATCGCCACGGGTCGGTGCCGTCGTCGTCGACTACAACGTCGGCCCTCCGTTGAAGGAAGCGGTCCTCTCGCTCCTCGATGACGGGATCACCGATCTGGTCGTCGTGGAGAACGGAGCACCCGGGTCCACCGCGGCCGCACTCGGCGAGCTCGCCGAGCAGGTGCTCATCGTGGCGCCCGGCGAGAACGTGGGCTTCGGCGCCGGGGTGAACAGAGGCGTGGCGGAGCTGGACGGCGATGTCGAGCTCGTCGTGGTGTCGAACCCCGACGTCCGAGTCCACCGTGGAGCCATCATGGGGCTCACCGACGCGCTCGTGGCCCATCCCGAGTGGGGCATCGCGGGCCCGACGATTGTGGGCACGAACGGAGCGGTCTACCCGTCGGTCCGCCGGTTCCCCTCCCCGCTCGACGCGGTCGGGCATGCCCTCCTCGGACTGATCACGCCCGAGAACCGCTTCTCGCGCCGCTATCGCTCGTCGGGGACCCGACCTGACGGAGGGGTCGACTGGGTCTCGGGTGCGTTCTTCGTCATCCGACACGGAGCGTTCGAGCAGCTCGGCGGCTTCGACGAGGCCTACTTCATGTTCGCCGAGGACATCGACCTCTGCTGGAGGGCGCACAAGGCTGGCGTCGGCGTCGGCGTGGCGCCGACGGCCATCGTGACCCACACCGAGGGTGTGGCACGCCGGGCCCACCCCTACAAGATGCTGGTCGCTCATCATCGCTCTGCGCTTCGTTTCGCCAACGTGTCGACGACCGGCGTCGCTCGGGCCGCCCTTCCCGTGGCCGCGCTGGTCCTGGGAGTACGGCTCATCGGGGCCGTGATGATGGCGTCGTTCCGGCGAGTCCTCGGATCGATGGGCCGCTAGGCCGATCCCCCGGTGCCCTCGACCAGACCAGACGATCTCGTGTTTCCCGGGCAGCGCACGCCTGGGCGGACAGGGAGTGGAATTCCAGATTCTTGGGCTCCTGCAAAAGTCCTCATCGCTGGGACCGGTAGGGTAACGGGGTCATGAGCGTCCTCTCCAAGGTCCTGCGAGCCGGTGAAGGCAAGAAGGTCCGCCGTCTGGCGGAGCTCGTCCCGGCCATCAACGAACTCGAGCCGGCGATGGAAGCGCTCAGCGACGATGAGCTCAAGGCCAAGACCGTCGAGTTCCGCGCTCGTCTTGCCGAGGGAGAGACGCTCGACGACCTGCTGATCGAGGCCTACGCCGTAGTCCGAGAGGCAGCCTGGCGCGTCCTGAACCAGCGCCACTTCGACGTCCAGCTCATGGGAGGCATGGCGCTCCACTTCGGGTGGATCGCCGAGATGAAGACCGGTGAGGGCAAGACCCTGGTCTCGACGCTCCCGGTCTATCTCAACGCGCTGGCGGGGAACGGCGTCCATGTCGTGACGGTCAACGACTACCTGGCCACACGAGACTCCGAGTGGATGGGACGGCTGCACCGCTGGTTGGGCCTGACCGTCGGCCGGGTCGGTCCCGACAACCCGGACTTCGACGCCAAGCGTGCGGCGTACCACTCCGACGTCACGTACGGGACCAACACCGAGCTCGGCTTCGACTACCTGCGCGACAACATGGCTCGCTCTCGTGACCAGATGGTCCAGCGCGGGCACTCCTTCGCCATCATCGACGAGGTCGACTCGATCCTGATCGACGAAGCCCGGACCCCGCTGATCATCTCAGGCCCGGCCGATGAAGCCGCTCGGCTCTACTACCAGTTCGCCTCGATCGCCCGCACCCTGGTCAGGGACACCGACTACGAGGTCGACGAAGAGAAGCGCCTCGTCATCCCCTTGGAGGCCGGGATCGAGACGGTCGAGAAGGCGCTCGGCGTCGAGAACCTCTACGACGCGGTCGCCATCAACTACGTCCACCAGCTGACGCAGTCGCTCCGGGCCAAGGAGCTGTACCGCCGGGACAAGGACTACCTCGTCGCCGACGGTGAGGTGAAGATCGTCGATGAGTTCACCGGGCGCACGCTCGATGGCCGCCGCTGGTCCGATGGCCTCCATCAGGCGGTCGAGGCCAAGGAGCGGGTGAGGATCCGCGAGGAGAACCACACCTGGGCCACCGTGACGCTCCAGAACTACTTCCGGCTCTACGAGAAGCTTGCCGGGATGACCGGTACGGCGGAGACCGAGGCGGGTGAGTTCGCCTCGACGTACAACCTGACGGTCGTTCCCATCCCGACGAACCAAGACATGCTGCGCATCGACAAGCCGGACCTGATCTTCAAGACCGAGGACGCCAAGTTCGCCGCCGTCGTCGAAGATCTGGTCGAGCGTCACGAGAAGGGCCAGCCGGTCCTGGTCGGCACCGCCTCGGTGGCGAAGTCCGAGCAGCTGTCGCGGCTGCTCGAGAAGCAGGGCATCCCCCATGAGGTCTTGAACGCCAAGCAGCACTTCCGAGAGGCCGAGATCGTTGCCCAGGCAGGTCGCCCCGGCGCGGTCACGGTGGCGACCAACATGGCCGGTCGAGGCGTCGACATCCTCCTCGGGGGAAACCCCGGCGGCCTGGCGGCTCGTCAGCTGCGCGCCGAGGGCGTGGATCTCGAGACCGAAGAGGGCCAGGAGCGCCTCGCCGCCCTGGAGGGCGAGTTCGACACCGTGTGCAAGGCCGAGGGCGAGAAGGTCCGAGAGGCCGGTGGCCTCTACGTGCTTGGCTCGGAGCGTCATGAGAGCCGACGGATCGACAACCAGCTCCGAGGCCGCTCGGGCCGTCAGGGAGAGCCAGGCGAGAGCCGATTCTTCCTCTCGCTCGAAGATGACCTGCTGCGGCTCTTCGCCAGCGGTGCGATGAGCTGGGTGATGGATCGAGCCCTTCCCGACGATGCGCCGATCGAGGCGAAGATGGTGACCAAGGCCATCGAGAGGGCGCAGAACACCGTCGAAGGTCGCAACGCGGAGACGCGCAAGGAAGTCCTCAAGTACGACGAGGTCATGAACGAGCAGCGCAAGGTCATCTACGCTCGCCGCCTCCAGATCA
>JADGOD010000173.1 GCA_017883125.1 Acidimicrobiales bacterium | reverse complement strand
AGAGGAGCTGGTCTTGGCTGGAGCGATCGCCGCACCCGACACCGCCCTCGGCTTCTCGCTCGCTGGCCCCACCATCGTGGCGCACGGCACCGAGGAGCAGAAGCAGCGATTCCTCCCCAAGATGCTCAACGGCCAAGAAGCATGGTGCCAGCTCTTCAGTGAGCCGGGCGCCGGCTCGGACCTTGCCTCGCTGGCGACACGTGCGGTCAAGGACGGCGACCACTGGGTGGTCAACGGCCAGAAGGTCTGGAACTCGATGGCCAACTTGGCCCGTCGGGGCGTGCTCATCGCCCGGACCAACGTCGACGTTCCCAAGCACGCCGGGATGACGTACTTCCTCATCGACATGGACCAGCCCGGCGTCGACGCTCGGCCGCTCACCACCATGGCCGGCGACGCTCCGTTCTGCGAGGTCTTCTTGACCGATGCCATCGTCGGAGACGCCGACATCCTCGAGAGGCCCGGTGACGGCTGGAAGGTGGCGCTGTCGACCCTCGCCTTCGAGCGGGTGAACACCGCCGGCCGGCCACCGAAGGGCATCGTGACCCTGAAGGCCGGTGACAGGGGGGGGAACCTCGACAGGATCACCGGTGACATCGTCAGAGGGACCAAGGACGACGCCCCCCGGTTCAGCGGCAACGCCATCCCCGCCCGGAAGTTCTTCGAGCTCGCCAAGGAGCGCAACGTCAACACCGACCCGATCGTGCGCCAGCGCCTCAGCGAGTACTACACGCTGACCGAGATCAACCGCTTCACCCAGCAGCGCATCAAGGCGACGGCCGCTGCGGGCAAGCCGGTGGGTGCGACCGCTTCGATCTCGAAGCTCGCCGTGGCCAACATCTGCCAGTACTCACGCGAGCTCGGCTTCTCGATCCTCGGGGCCGACGGGATGCTCTGGGGCGAGAGCTCCCCCTACGACGGCTCGGTCCAGAAGGTCGGCCTCTCGGCCTTCGGCGCCCGCCTCGGCGGGGGAACCGACGAGATCCAGCGAAACCTGCTCGGCGAGCGGGCCCTGGGACTCCCCCGGGAGCCCCAGGTGGACAAGGATGTCCCGTACAAGGATCTCAAGACCGGCACGCAGCGATCAGTGGAGGCGGAGTAATGGTCACACCAGTCGACTCAGGATCCGAGATGGTCCACGGGTGGATCGACGGCGGCGTCGGGGTCATCCGCTTCAACCGACCGGAGCGCTCGAACGCGCTCCACCCTGAGATGTATGACGCAATCCCCCACCTGATCGAGGCCTACGACGCCGATGACGAGGTCGGCTGCATCCTGATCACCGCAGCGGGCCGATCCTTCTGTGCCGGCGGGGACGTCCAGGCGGGCGTCGAGCGCAGCCGCAGGGTCGCCAAGGGCGAGGAGCCCCCCGAGCCCGAGCCCTCCATGGACGGCTCGGACCTCGCCCACCACGCGCGGATGGTCGTGATGCTCCACGAATCACTGAAGATCTCGATCGCCGCACTTCCCGGACCGGCCGTCGGCGCCGGGTTGTCGATCGCCCTCGCCACCGATCTTCGGATCTCCGGCGTCTCGGGAGCGCTGATCACCGGCTACGGGAAACTGGCGTTCAGCGGCGACTTCGGCGGCACCTGGTTCCTCACGAAGATGCTGGGGCACGCCAAGGCGCTCGAGGTGCTGCTCAGCGGATCGAAGATCGATGCCGGGCACGGGCTCGCACTCGGCCTGTTCAACCGCGTCGTCCCCGATGAGGACCTCGAGGCCGAGGCGCTCGCCTGGGCCAAGGAGATCGCCGCCGGGCCCACCAAGACCTTCGGCCTCATGAAGCAGAACGTCTTGGACGCCGCGGCGATGACGCTTGCCGACGCGCTCCCCGGAGAGAGCCGCCGCATGCGCGAGTCAGGCCAGAGCCAAGAGCACCGAGACGCCGTGCGCGCCTGGGTCGCCGCGGCGAAGGCCAAGAGGGGCTCGTAGCCCCCCTCGGGCAGCTCGGGATGAGCCGCCCGCTCCCTCCCACGCTGGAACCCCTTTCGGGGTCACCGAACCGGTCTATGCATCACCGCGTGGCTCGCGGGGCAAGCCGAGGCCCCGCTCGGAGATCAGGTTCCGCATGACCTCGTTCGACCCACCCGCGATCGTCCACGCCCGTGCATAGAGGAAGGCGTCCTGGAGGAACCCGTCGTCGTAGGCGGCCTCGTCGCCCTCGGCCACGATCGAGCGAGGACCCTGGAGGTCCAAGCCGTACTCGAGCATCTCTAGGTTGAGCTCAGAGAACCAGATCTTCATGAGTGGCGCGTCCCATGCGGTGACCGCCTGGTTCTCCGCTCTCGTCTCGACCCGCTTGCCCAGGTGGTCCTGGATCCTCGATCGGGCCGCGAACGCAGCGATCTGCTGGCGGACGCTCCCGTCATCGCCGAGCGACGTGCCCCGGCGGCTCGTGGTACGGGCCAGGTCGGCCAGGCGGACCACCGTCTCCCAGCTCAGGTTGCGACCCACCCCGCCGCGCTCGGTCGCCAGGCTGGCCGACGCCACCTTCCAGCCTTCACCCGGGGCACCGATGACGTTGGCGACAGGGACGCGGACATCATCGAAGAAGACCTCGTTGAAGTCCGTCGTTCCCGTCATCTCTCGGAGAGGGCGGATCTCGATCCCGGGGCTCTTCATGTCCAAGATCAAGGCGGTGATCCCACCAGGTCCCGGGGACGGCTCGGTGCGAGCCAGGAGATAGCCGTGGTCGGCCCACTGGGCCCAGGTGCTCCACACCTTTTGACCGTTGATGATGTACTCGTCGCCGTCGAGGCGACCCTTCGTCTGGAGCGAGGCGAGGTCGCTCCCGGCGTTCGGTTCGCTGAACAGCTGGGTCCAGATCTGCTCGCCACGGGACATCGGACCGATGTGGGCGCTCCTCTGCTCGGGGGTCCCGAACATCTTGATCGCACCGGCGACAAGCGCGTTCCCGACCACGTAGGGGATGCCCGTCGCACCAAGCTCCTCTTCGAGGACCCGCTGCTCATAGGGGTCGCCCGGTGTGTCCGCGAAGCGATCGAAGACGTAACCGGCATCGTGGATCGCACGGGCCCACTGACGCAGAAGGGCGACGTCGTGCTCCTCCTCGGGGACCCGGATGCCGGTTCGCGCCTTCCACTCCAGCGGCGGGCAGTGCGCACCGATGAAGGCCTGGAGGCTCTTGCGGAACTCGTCGTACTGAGGGGGGACCTCAGAGGTGGTGATGTCCATCAGGCGCTCTCCCCGAGGGTGGCAGCATCGAGCATCTCGAAGAGGTTCTCCCGGTGCCATGACGGCTCTCCGAAGAGCGGTTCGTCCGATTTCGAACGTCGGACGAAGAGATGGACGTCGTGCTCCCACGTGAAGCCGATCCCGCCGTGGAGCTGGAGGGACTCACCGGTGAGGTGGGCGAACGCCTCAGGCACGTACGACCCGGCGGTGGCCACGGCCTCGGCGGCGTCTTCGAACCCCTCATCGACAGCGAGTGCTGCGTAGTACGTGGCCGTTCGCATGGCTTCGACCTCGATCAGGAGGTCGGCCAGACGGTGCTTGATCGCCTGATAGCTCCCGATCGTGCGGCCGAACTGGACTCGGTCGCGCAGGTAGTCGACGGTCCGCTCGAAGAGGATCTCTGCCGCACCGGTCGCCTCGGCCGACTTGATGACGGTCGCCACGCTGATCGCTCGCTCCAGGACCTCGGCTCCACCGAGCACCGAGTCCGCAGGGACCGTGGCTCCGGTGAAGGTGATCTCACCGAAACGACGGGTCAGGTCCAGGCCCGTATGGCGCCTCACCCTCACGCCGTCGTGAGGAAGGGGAACCAGGACGCACGCTGCCTTTCCGTCCAGGCGGACCGTCGCCAGCACGAGTTCGGCGCCGACGGCCTCGTGGACGTACCGAGCCGTGCCGTTGAGCGTCACTCCCCCCTCGGAGACGACGGCGTCGACGCCTGGCGCCTCGAGATCCGGGGTCCCCTCGGCGCTGAGGCTCCACGTGGCGATGACCTCTCCGCGGGCGATCCGGGGAAGCCACGTCGAGCGCTGCTCGTCGAGCCCGAAGCGAGCGATGGCGTCGGCGACGACGTTGGTCGAGACCAGCGGTCCGGGGTTGAGCGTCCGTCCCAGCTCTTCAGCCAGAACCACGAGGTCGACGAGGGGTTGGGAGGTGATGCTCCCGCCCTCGTGCTGCTCAGGGATCAACATCGCCGTCCATCCGAGCTCTGCGCCCCGGCGCCACAGCTCCCGGTCCAGGACGACGTCGGCTTCGAGCGCCTCACGGGTCACCGAGAGCGGGTAGCGCTCGTCGAGGAACCGTCGAACGCTCTCTCTGAGCAGCTGCTGATCGTCATCGAAATCGAAGTTCACCGGTTCTCCTACTGATTAGTCCCCGTGGTCCTGCGGATCGGGATCCTCGGGGAGAGAGCTACAACGCCCTAGAGGCTGCGTCCCTCGCTCGCCCAGTACTCATCTCGAAGGGTGCGCTTCATGAGCTTGCCCGAGTCCGTTCGGGGAAGATGGTCCCGGAAGTCCACGGTCCGGGGGCACTTGTACTTACTCAGCTGCTCCCGGCAGAACGTGATCAGCTCGGCCTCGAGCTCAGGCGATGGCGTCGCACCCTCGATGAGCTCCACGATCGCCTTGACCTGCTCACCCCACTCGGCGTCGGGGATCCCGATGACGGCGACGTCGCCGACCAGAGGATGCATCGAGAGCGCTTGTTCCACCTCAGCGGGGTAGATGTTCACGCCACCACTGACGATCATGTCCTTGGCCCGGTCACGCAGGAAGAGATAGCCGTCTTCGTCGACGTAACCGACCTCTCCGAGCGTGAACGCCTTGCCCTTGCGGACCGACGCGTCGAGCGCAGGATCGTTGCGATACTCGAACGTCGGCGCGTCGGGCTCGAGGTAGACGTGTCCCACCTCGCCGGCGGGCAGCTCGTTGCCCTCGTCATCGAGGACCTTGAGTCGCATGCCAGCCACCGCCCGACCCACCGTTCCGGGCTTCTCCAACCAGCGGTGCGGCTTGCAGATGGTGGCTGCACCCTCCATGCCGCCGTAGGTCTCCCAGATGACCGGCCCCCACCAGTCCATCATCTGCTGCTTGATCTCCTGGGGGCAGGGAGCCGCGGAGTGGACGACGACCTCGAGGCTCGAGACGTCATAGGAGCTGCGAACCTCTTCGGGAAGGCGGAGCAGGCGCACGAACTGCGTCGGGACCATGTAGGCCGTGGTCACCTTGTACTTCTCGATCCACTGAAGAGCCGTCTCGGCGTCGAACTTGCCCATGATCGCCAGAGACTGGCCCACGTTGAGCGATCCGAGGAAGTACGACTGGCAGCCGCCGTGGTGCATGCCCGCCGAGACGAGGTGGCAGCCGGCGAGGGGCTGGAACTGGAAGGCCCGTCCGAAGATCGCACTCTGGTTGGCGAACTCCCAGGGGTCGATGTCGACGGCCCTGGGACGGATGATCGCCTTGGGCTTGCCGGTCGTGCCGGAGGAGTACGCGATCGGGGTACCAAGGACTCGATGCTCCGGAGCCGTGGTCGGCTGACCATCGATGAGGTCCTCATAGGTGACGAAGCCAGGGACCTCGCCGCCCACGACGACTCGGAGCCGGACCGATCCGGTCCCCTCAAGCTCCCGAGCGCGCTCTTCGTAGCTGTGATGGATGACGATCGCCGAGGCGCCCGAGTGGTCCACGATGGCCTTGATCTCGACGGGCGACAGCGCCGGGTTCAGCGCGATCGACGTGAAGCCGCCCTCCTGGCTCGCCAGCAGCCAGATCACCGGGTCGAGGTCGTTCGGCAGTGCGAACGCCACGATGTCGCCGGCCACGAGGCCCTTGGCCCTCAGCGCATGGACCAGCTGGTGGGCTCGACCTGCCAGCTCGGAGAAGGACATCTCCGGCCAGCTCGGAGCGGCCACGACCGCCGGTTGATCCGGGAACTCCTCCGCGAGATACCAGAAGCCGAGTCGACGATCCCAAGGGTGTCTCACGGCAAAAGAGTATACCATTCTCCCATGAAACTCGGCGCTAACCTCCCCCAGCTTCCGGTGGAGAAGATGATCGAAACCGCCCAGCGAGCGGAGCGGCTGGGGCTCGACTCTCTCTGGCGAGGCGAGGCATACGGTGGCGACGCACTGGTTCCGCTGGCCTTCGCCGCTGCCCGAACGTCGACCATCAAGCTCGGGACGTCGATCATGCAGATCCCCGCACGCACCCCGGCGATGGCGGCCATGGGGGCTCTGTCACTCGACTCGCTCAGCGGCGGGCGCTTCATCTGCGGGATCGGCATGTCCGGCCCCCAGGTGGTCGAAGGGTGGCACGGGGTCCCCTACGTGGCGCCGCTCACCACGACGAGGGAGTACGTGGCCATCATGAGGGAGATCTTCCAGGGCGACCACGCCGTGAGGTTCGACGGGAAGCGCTTCCAGCTCCCCTATGTCGGAGAAGACGGCCTCGGGCTCGGCAGGGCGATGCGACCAGCGATGACCTCGCGTCCGGACATCGAGATCTTCATCGCTGCGATCGGTCCGAAGAACGTCGAGCAGACCACGGAGATCGCCGACGGGCTCCTCCCGATGCTCTACAACCCCCACCGGGTGGCAGAAGGGCTCGGGGATGCCGTGGTGAAGGCGATGGAGAGCGGCTTCGCCGTGAACCCCACCGTGCCGGTGGCCGTGGGTGACGATCTCCAGGCGTGCCGGGACAAGGTTCGACCGATCCTCGGGCTCTACATCGGTGGCATGGGAGCGAAGGGCAAGAACTTCTACAACTCGCTGGTGCGCCGTTACGGCTTTGACGAGGCGGCCGACAAGATCCAGGACGCCTTTCTCGACGGTCGCCGTGAGGAGGCCATCGCCCTCGTTCCTGATGAGT
>JADGOD010000172.1 GCA_017883125.1 Acidimicrobiales bacterium | reverse complement strand
GAGAGGTGCGAGAGCGGCCGAATCGGAGTCACTGCTAAACGCATTAGGCACGGTTTCGTAGCTACCAGTACATCGAAATACCCAGGTCAGATTGCTGTGGAAAAGTCAGCAACACAGTTTGTCCAGGAAATTGCGTCCAAGAGTGGTCCAATACCGATCCTGTCATCGGAGTCACGTGCTTGGACCACTTCGCGATGAAGCATGCCAAGGTGCTGGGAGATCGCGCAGCGACTGACGTCGTCGAAGTGGCCGCCGATCGCGCTCGACGCCATCTCCTCCGACCAGACGAGTCGCATGATCTCCTGGCGACGAGGGTCCCCCAGCGCTCCGAACGCGAGATCCATGACAACTCGCGTCAGTTTATTCTTACGTACGTGTCTGCTTCATACTGCACCTCTCCCCGACGACGCGCGCTCAGCTCCTCAGCCGATAGCGTCGCTGGCCTGCGGCTCCTCATCCCGTCTCACGCCGCTTCTGCTCGGTAGGGTCCTTCCATGAGCACAGCTTCAGCGCGGGCCCGTCGCTTCGGAGCCGCCGTGCTCGCCGTGGGCTTGGCGTCAGGTCTCTTGGCTTCGTGCTCGTCGTCGAGCACGGGATCGCCTGGCGCGATCGTCTCGTCGGCACCGATCGCCGGTGCGCCGGCCGGCGCTCGAGGCTGGCGGGTCGTCTATCGCACCACCACCTCGACAGGGGCGCCTGCCGTCTCCTCTGGCACCGTCTACGCACCCACCATGCCTGCGCCTTCCGGGAAGCGGCTGGTCGTCGCCTGGGCGCACCCCACGATCGGGACGGGGAAGGGCTGCGCGCCATCGAGAGCAGCCGATCCGGCCGCCGCCATCCCGGGGCTGTCCGAGATGCTGGCCAAGGGCTGGGTAGTCACCAGCACCGACTACACCGGGCTCGGGTCTCCCGGTGTCCTTCCCTACCTGGTCGGACGAGGAGAGGCCCGCAACGTGATCGACTCCGTCCGGGCCGCGGACGAGCTGGCGGGGACCGAAGCAGGCACGACGTATGCCGTGTGGGGCCACTCCCAGGGGGGCCACGCATCGCTCTTCACCGCTGATGTGGCCAGGACCTACGCGCCGGGGCTCCACCTCGTCGGCGTGGCGGGGGCCGCACCGGCGGCCGAGTTCTCCTCGCTGTTCTCGCTCTCGTGGCAGAGCTCGGCGTCGTGGATCATCGGCTCAGAGGTGATCGATCTGTGGCCGAGGTTCTACCCAGAGCTGACCGCCGCGAAGGTGGCCACCCCCCTCGCCATCGCCAACGCCCAGCAGTTGGGCAGCATCTGCATCACGGCGGACCAGAACACCCTGCTCCAGGCGTTCGGCCCGTATCTGGCCAAGCCCTTCTTCAGCGTCGATCCGACGAGCGTGCCCAGCTGGAGGGCGGAGTTCGAGGTCAATACCCCCTCGGCGCCAGCTGGTGTCCCGGTGTTCGTGGCTCAGGGACTTCAAGACACGGTGGTCCTCCCCTCGACCACCGTGCAGCTCCAAGAGCAGTGGTGCGCCAAGGGAACCAAGATCGACGTCGTCTGGTATCCCACGGCGAGCCACCTCACCATCCCAGCGCTCTCGGCCTCTGACGCGGTGGCCTGGTTGGCCGGCCGGTTCGCCGGAGACCCGGCTCCCAGCACGTGCCAGTCCACCCCACCGGTGGCACCGGCTACCAATCCGCCGGCTCCCTCGTAGCGGAGCGTCGGCCGGCCGGCGATCCGCTGGTGGCGCCCCAGTGCAACCGAAGGAGTGATGGAGCTGCAGCTGCAGACCCGCTCTGTTGTTCCCAAGGGTAGCGATCGCATCTCTGCCAGACGATGGGGAGCAGAGCCACCGGCCACGACCCCGGCACGAAGATCGAGGCCCTCCACGCGCACGATGTGGCCTTCGAGGTCGATCGGGGCGACGTCGAGAGCCACACGGGCTGGAGCGTGCTCGTGCGCGAGACCAGCCGCGAGGTCGCCCTCGACGACCTCCCCGAGCTGTTGCGCCTCGTCGACGGTGACGTCCCGCTGCCCTGGAGGAAGGCCGTGCGCAGCATCTGGGTGGCGATCACGCCAGCTCAGGTGACGGGTCGTCGCCTGGCGGGCGAGCTCATCGACGAAGACGCCTAGCGATCTGAGTCGCGCCGACAAGGTCCCTCCCGTTGGTGGCCGCGTCCGGTTACCGGTAACCTACGAACGCCGTTCACTCGTGCTCGTGCTGCTCACCACCTCGGTGGCGAGCAGCGAGGGCACCGGATGGCCAGGAGAGGTGCGAGAGCGGCCGAATCGGAGTCACTGCTAATGACTTGACCTGGGAAACTGGGTCCGTGGGTTCAAATCCCACCCTCTCCGCTCAATCCGTCATCACCCGCAGGCGGGTCCTCCGCCACCGCCGAGCCGGGGCGGGCGTCGTGCGCGTTGCTCTGCGAACCGAGTGGACCGCACCCCCTGGCCAAGCGCAGGTCCAACAAGTGACGTGAGGCTCGGGACCACTGAGACGGCTATCGGTGATCCCCGGCGCCATCAAGGGGTGTCGACGACGGTCCGATGATGCGGTTCACAGCACCTCGGCCATGAGAGCGCGGACCCTTCGATCGATCTCATCGATGATCGGGCGAACCTCGTCGACTGACCTCCCTGCCGGGTCGTCGAGTTCCCAGTCGAGGTAGCGCTTGCCGGGGTAGACCGGGCACGTGTCCCCACAGCCCATCGTGACGATGACGTCGGCCTCTTGAGCCATATGGTCGATCAGCGGCTTCGGGAAGTCCTGAGAGGGATCGAGTCCCCTCTCTTCCAAGATCGCCACCACGGAGGGGTTGAGCTGGCTGGCGGGCTCCGACCCCGCTGACTCGACCTGGATGCGGTCTCCGGCGTAGTGATCGAGGAGGACTCGGGCTGCCAGGCTGCGACCCGAGTTGTGGACGCAGAGGAACAAGACGACGGGCCTATCTTTCACAGCACCTCCTGGTTGAGCGCTTCTGGCTCGGCTTGGTGACGGGCAAGATTATCTCGTGCTCTCTTGGAGCCAGGGTAGACCGGCGTGGGCAGTCCGAGGGCCCACAGGGCTCCGGCCCTCTGATGGGAGATAGAGCTCAAGGCCGAGAGACGGTGCCCGCTCCTCCGAGAAGCCCACCGTGGCCTTCGCGGCTCGCCCCGCCCGGATGGGGAATCGGTCGGGCGTCGCTGCCCTCGTCGTCGGCGCACTGCTGCTCCTTGGGAT
>JADGOD010000171.1 GCA_017883125.1 Acidimicrobiales bacterium | reverse complement strand
TCGAGCTTGGTCTTGGACCGACCGACGAAGACGACGTCGCCGCCCATCGCCACCATGTCCATCGCCGTCTGCCTGCCAATCCCCGCCGATGCGCCGACGACCACGCAGCGCTTGCCGGCGAGCGAGACGGAGTGTCCGGATTCCTGGGCCATTCTCCCCCCTGGAGACTCGTGGTTGACCGCAGCGAGGGCTGCGTTGAGGATCTGACTCGCTCGTACTCTACGACGCCCGGGATGGCGACCCTCTTCGACCTCGTGGCGCGTCAGGGCACCGCTGCACGTTCGATGAGCCCTTTGGGCGCCTTGCCCTTGGTGCTGTGTGGCTCAGCCGCGGCGAATGGGTCGGAGGTTGCGGGGACTCACTCGAACCGTTCCGCCTCTGCCTGCGACGTCTCCATCTGGGCCATCATCTCCTCGATGCCTCCGTAGAACGGTCCCCCGGTCCCGCGAAGCACGAGGTCCTGGTAGTCGATCCCCTCGAACTCCATGGCGATGGCGATGATCCGGGCGATCGCCCTGCCGAGGTCCTCGGCCGTCATGAAGTTCGTCGGGATGTTCCCGCGCTTGATCCACGTCTCGGAGAGGTTCATCGCCTTGTCGGCGTCGAAGTCACGGGCGAACTCGGTCCCTTGCGTCGCTCCGACCCGCAGGCACGAGAAGCGGAACTCGGGGTGCTCGGCACGGAACCCGCGGATCATCTCCTCGAGGGCCGCCTTGGACGTCCCGTAGGGGACGAGGCCGTGGTAGGGCATGCCCACCGACTCGGAGGAGAAGAAGCCGACGAAGGCGTTGTCGGAGAGCACCGGGATCGCTGCGCTGGTGACGAGGGCCGGCCCGATCACGTTATTGCGGAGGCACTCCTCCCAGATTTCCGGATCGCCCTCAGCCAGGAGGCCGAGCCGCGAGACGCCCACCACCGTCAGGAGCATGTCGATGCCACCGAGATGGCCGGCGGCCTCCTTGATCAGCGCCGCGCACTGGGCCGGGTCGGAGATGTCCGCCACCACGACGTGGCCTCCGCCCGCCTCGGCGACGGCCTCGTCGAGCTTGGCCTTGGACCGACCGACGAAGACGACGTCGCCGCCCATCGCCACCATGTCCATCGCCGTCTGCTTGCCGATCCCCGCCGATGCGCCCACGACCACGCAGCGCTTGCCGGCGAGCGAGACGGACTGTCCGGATTCCTGAGCCATTTTCCCCCCTGGAGACTTGGAACCTCCCGCAGTGAAGAGCTGCGTTCAGCATCTGATTGGTTCGTACTCTACGACGCCCAGAGAGCCCTGCGCACCCCGGAAGAAGCACCTCGGTGGCCGGGATCTCGGGACCGACACCGTCTCCGAACTCACGCAGCGCACGGATCGCCCGCTCCGACCTGCCCCGGATCATCAGGAGATCGTCGCGGACCCCGAGCTGCTCACGGCATCGAGCGCAGCGGGTGGCGACCCGTGGCGTCACGACGAATCGCTGGGCCGCTTCCCGCGGGAACAGACGGCCGAGCGGATCGCCGACCGGGGATCAGCCCTTCTCGCCACCTGCCGGTCGGTGGCGTCGAAGTACGCTCAGAAGATGGCTTCAGACGCTGCTGGTGATCTGCGCATCTCGCTCGGCAGCGACCACGTCGCGACCGTCGAGGTCGTGCGGCCGCCCGAGAACTACCTCGACGTCGACCTCGTTCGAGCACTCGCCGATCAGGTCGAGGCGCTCGAAGCCGACACGTCGTGCCGCGCCATCGTGCTGTGCTCAGCGGGAAAGCACTTCTGCGCGGGAGCCAGGCTCACCACGGATGCCACGAACATCCCGACCACCGGCATCAACCCGCTCTACCTCGAGGCGGAGCGGCTCTTCACCGGAGCGATCCCTATCGTCGCCTGCGTTCAGGGATCGGCGATCGGAGCCGGCCTCGGACTTGCGCTTGCCGCCGACTTCCGGGTGGCGTCACCCGAGACACGCTTCGCGGCGAGCTTCGCCCGGCTGGGGTTTCACCATGGATTCGGGCTCAGCGCGACGCTTCCGCACGTCATCGGCTCGCAGCGGGCCCTCGACATGCTCTACACCGGCCGGCGCGTGCACGGGCCAGAAGCCCTCGAGATCGGGCTGTGCGATCGCCTGGTGCCCGCCGAGAGCCTGCGGGACGAGGCGACGGCGCTGGCTCACGAGATCACGTCGTCCGCACCGCTCGCCGTCCGAGCCATCCGCCGCACCATGAGGGCAGGGCTCGTCGAGGAGTTCCGGCGTGCGACCAGGATCGAGAGCGAGGCGCAGTCAGTCCTCAAGGAGACCGACGACTACCGCGAAGGCGTCACCGCAGCCGCGGAGCGCAGAGAGCCGCGGTTCCTCGGCCGCTGAGCAGAAGCGAGCAACTCCGTCCGAGAGATCTCGCCAGAGGATGCCCGAGCGTTGAGGCGAGCTGGCTGCGAGGGATCCTCCGGCATGCCGAGCAGGTGCTCAGAGACGATGTTCTCCTGGATCTCGGTCGCACCGGTGTGGATCGCCTCGGCCCACGAGAAGAGGAAGCCGTGCTCGAAGTGGCGCTCGGGCTCCCGCTCGGTGACCAAGGTGGGCTTCGCCCGGAAGACGGAGGTGTGGAGCTCGCCGAACTCCTGGTGCCACGTCGTCCACTGCAGCGTGCCGAGCAAGGCCTCGGGGCCCTGCTCCACGTGATTCAGTCCGGCTGGTGACGGGTGACCGCGTGGGTGGCTCTTACCAGGGCGGCCGCCTTGCCCGACGGCATGATCATCTGGGCCTCGGCGATCACGAACCGCTTCGACACGCTCACCACGGTCGCCACGCAGTCGACGGGATCTTCACCGCAGACCGCGGGTCGGATGAACGAGATCTCGAAGGAGACCGGAACGTGGACGGCATCGGCTGGCACCACCGAGGTCACGGCGTAGTGGATGGCACGGTGGACGAAGAGGCCGACCGCACCCCCGTAGAGCGCGCCGTAGGCAGAGGCCCAGCTGAGACGGGGGATGGTGCGAACGACCGCTCTACGTTCCCCGAGCTTGAGGCCGAGGCCGATCGAGCGATCGATCGGTGCCGGTTCGAGGTCTGACTCCCAGGCGAACGAGACGGGCGCCTCCTCAGGTGGCTCGATGATGCTCGTCGGCCGCCCAGGCACTGGCACGCTGCGGAGCATCGCCTGGCCGATCGGTGCGCCACGTGCGTCCAAGATGGTCCCTCTTGCCAGCGCCACCTCATCGGTGGAGGCCGTCATCTCCGCACGGATCGAGATCGGATCGGCGCCCAGGGCGCCGAGGGCCTCGAAGGAGAACGCGTTGGACACCCCACCGACCTCCCAGCCGGAGCCGACGCGCGCGGCGATGCCGACGCCGGCGTCGACGAGGAAGGCAAGGTACCCGAAGGGGATCGAGCCGTCGAGCTCGCGATAGGCCGGTCCGGGATCGATCACCTGGTGCACGACGGTGCCGTCGACGACCCGGTCACGAAGACCCGATCGCGCCTTGAGCTGCGCCGACTCGGTCATGATGAAGGCGGCGAAGCCCGCTTCGTTCTGCACCACTGGTGGACTCGCTCCCTGGAGGTGCCCGCTCAGAGTGAGCTGGTCTCTTCGAAGCGGGTGCGCGGGCGGGCCTTGGCACGCAGCTCGCGCACGATCGGGCCCACTTCCTCGGGCTCGGCGGGAACGTCGGTCACCGTCGGTCCGCGGTGCCAGCCCTCGGCGATGCCCAGCCCGCGGCCCGAGGACTCGATCACCTCTCCGGTGACATCCTTCGAGTCGGCCGAGGCGAGCCACGTCACCACGGGGGCCACCCAGCGAGGGCTGAGCATGGCGGCAGCCTCCTCGTCGAAGCCGAGGTCCGCGGTCATCCGGGTGTAGGCGACCGGGGCCACGGCGTTGACCGTCACCCCGTAGCGGGAGAGCTCGAGCGCTGCGATCTGGGTGAACGAGGCGATGCCGGCCTTGGCCGCGCCGTAGTTGGACTGCCCGACGTTGGCGTAGAGGCCCGACACCGACGAGGTGTTGATGATGCGGGCGTCGTTGGTCCCCCCCGCCTTCGCGCGCTCGCGCCAGTAGGCGGCCGCGTGGCGGGACATGCAGAACGTGCCCTTGAGGTGCACGCGGATCACGGAGTCCCAGTCGTCCTCGCTCATCGAGAAGAGCATGCGATCACGCAGGATGCCCGCGTTGTTGATCACGACGTCGAGCCCCCCGAAGGTCTCGATCGCCTGGGTGACGATGCGCTCCGCGCCGTCCCAGGTGGAGATGTCGTCGGTGTTGGCGACCGCCTCGCCTCCGGCGGCGACGATCTCATCGACGACCTCCTGGGCGGGACCTGTGTCGTTCCCACCGCCTTCGCGGCTGCCGCCCATGTCGTTGACGACGACCTTGGCCCCATTCCCGGCCAGCATGAGCGCGTACTCACGACCGATGCCTCGGCCGGCGCCCGTGACGACCGCAATACGTCCTTGACACGTCTTCTCGCTCACCGATATCCCTTCGTAGCTGTTGTCGGACTAGCTCGACTTGGCGACGAGCTGCTCGCGTAGGACCCTACGGAGCAGCTTGCCCGTCTCGTTGTAGGGGAGCTCGTCGCAGAACTCGACGACCGAGGGGCGCCGTGACGAGCGCAGCTTGCTCACCACGTGCTGGGCGAGCTCCTCACCAGTGGCCGAGTGACCCTCGTGCAGCACGACGAAAGCGGCGACGGTCTCGCCCCACTCCTCATCGGGCACCCCCACGATGCCGCAGTCGGCGACGGCGGGATGGGTGAGCAGCACGTCTTCGATCTCGCCGGGCGAGAGGTTCTCCCCACCGCGCACGATCACGTCGTCGAGACGTCCTTCGACGAAGAGGTAGCCCTCGTCATCGAGGTAGCCGCCATCCTTGGTGGGGAACCAGCCCTCTTCGGTCAGCAGGGCACCGAGACCCTCGTACTCTCCGGAGACCTGCTCGCCGCGGACCCAGATCTCACCTTTGACGTTGGGGCCGACGGGGAGGCACTCGTCATCGCGGATCTCGACCTCGACGCCGGGAAGGGGCTTGCCGACCGATCCGAGTCGGGCCCGAACTGCCGGGTCCGAGCTGGCGATGGCCTCTCGGTGGTCGCCGGATCATTAAAAAACGACGGTCGACGAGGTCTCGGTGAGCCCGTAGGCGTTCACGAAGCCGATGTTGGGCAGCAGCTTCATCGCCCGCTCGATGACCGGGATCGGCATCCGGCCGCCCCCGTACGAGAGGTGACGGAGGTTCGGCAGCGTGCTGTTCTGAGCTTCGAGCTCCTTGAGGATCCGGTCCAGCATGGTGGGGACCACCATGGCGTGGGTGATCGACTCCTCCCGGGCGGTGTCGACCCAGATCGCCGGTTCGAACTGCGGGAGGTAAACGATGCGTCGGCCCGAGTACGCGCTTGAGAGGATCGCTGAGATCCCGGCGATGTGATACGGCGGAACGCTGACCAGCGCCGCCTCGTCCTCGTCGGATCCCAAGAACTCGACGGAGGAGACGATGTAGGCGGTGACGTGCTCATGGCGCAGCAGCGCCGCCTTGGGATCACCGCTCGTCCCCGACGTGAAGAGCACGATGGCGATCTCCTCGGGGGCGACGAAGCGACCCGAGGGCACGCCAGGGTGCTCGGCCTTGTCGAGGAACTCGGCGCGGGTCATCACCTCGAGGCCCTCGATCCCCTGGATCCTGCTCGTGGAATCTTCGGCGGTCACGCTGACGGCGGGAACCGTCCGCGCCAGGATCTGGCGGAGCCGGTCATCGGCCAAGCGGTAGTTCACCGGGACGAAGGGGATCCCTGCGATCCCTGCGGCGAACAGGGCGATCGGCAGGGCTTCGGAGTTCACGTCGAGCATGACGACACGCTCGGTCTCGCTGGCCTCGAGGTAGGCGGCGGCGCGCTGCGCCTTCTCCAACAGCTGGGCGAAGGTGATCCCCCCGTTCAGTGACCCGATCGCCACCCGATCAGGAGCGCCTCCCGCGGTCATCTCCAAGAGCAGCGCCAGGTTCACAGACGGATCCTGCTAGTCCGAGGAGGGAAGTGGCTTGGCAGACTTGAGCTCCAAGACCACGTCGTTAAGCGTCAGGATGCCCTGGCCGCCCTTCGTCACAAGGAGCTCGACGCCTGAGACGTCGTCCGCGTAGCGCTTGCCGATCGGCACGTCGCCGTCGAGGCCAGCCTCGATCGCCCCACCGGTTCCCTCGGTCCCGAGAGGAAGCATCTCGTGGCCGCCGCTCTTCAACGACACGTCGGACTCAGGGGCCTTGACGACCACCACTTCAACGTCACTCACAGCGCTCGTCCAGCGCGATCCAGCTTTCAGATCCATGGGTCCCCAATCATCGATTCCGTCACCGGAAGGCACTTTATGTCTTCTTCTCTCCCGGGGACAAAATGCCTCAATCTCCCCGGAGATCCATCTTCTCACCTCTTGAGGCACCCGCAAGACAGGGCGAGCGTGCGCCTCCTCCGGACCTCTCGGCCGCTTGAGTGCCCTGCGACGCCTCTCAGTCCTTCGACGAACCGAGGATGGTGACCGCCGCGACAGCGGTCGGGCCCCCGATGTTGTGGGCGAGCGCCACCTTGGCGCCCTCGACCTGGTTGGTCGACTCACCACGCAGCTGCTCGAAGAGCTCGACGCACTGGGCAATGCCGGTGGCGCCCGGTGGGTGCCCCTTGCCCTTGAGCCCGCCGGAGGGGTTGACCGGGATCTTCCCTCCCACGGTGGTGTCGTGCGCCTCGACGAGCTTGTAGCCCTCGAACCGCTCGGCGAAGCCCAGGTCCTCGTAGCTGATCAGCTCGACCCCGGTGAAGCAGTCGTGCACCTCGGCGACGTCGATGTCCTTCGGCATCAGGCCGGCCATCTTGAAGGAAGCCTTGGCCGCCTTCTGGGTGGCCGGGAACATCGTCATGTCGACCTTGTGCTGGTGCATCACCCGGTCGAGACCGAGGCCGACGCCGCGGATCCAGACGGGCTTGTCGGTGTAGCGGTCGACGACCTCTTCCCCGACGATGAGGACGGCAGCTCCTCCATCGGACTGTGGGGTGCAGTCGAAGAGGCCGAAGGGCTCGGCGACCATCGGCGCGTTCATCGCCTGCTCGACGGTGATGGTGTGGCGCAGCTGGGCCTTCGGGTTGGTGAGGGCGTGCATGTGGTTCTTCACCGCGATCATCGCCAGGTGCT
Source organism: Acidimicrobiales bacterium (assembly GCA_017883125.1). Lineage (GTDB taxonomy): Bacteria > Actinomycetota > Acidimicrobiia > Acidimicrobiales > RAAP-2 > CAIUMH01. The sequence continues at coordinate 7,767 of JADGOD010000171.1, read as the reverse complement.
CTTTGGTCGCCGGCGACTCGTGCAGGTAGCGCTGGACATGGAGGGCGAAGTTCGCCGGGGCGACGAGTCCGAGGGGGAAGTCCCAGGCCATGTCGCGGGTCATCCCCATCCACTCCCAGAAGGTGGCCCGGGACGAGGTCTCGCGAACCTTGTCGGCGCCGACGACGAGGGCGACGTCGAAGTAGCCCGAGGAGACCGCGTAGAACGCGTTGCGCAGAGCGTCCTGGCCGGTAGCGCAGGCGTTCTCGACCCGGCTGACCGGGATGTCAAGCAGCCCACAGGAGTCCGCCAAGATCCCGGTGGGGAAACCATCGGTGGTCGAGAGCTCGCCGAACCACGCCGCTTGGATGTCACCTCGGTCCAGTCCCTTGTCGACGGTGGCCTCCATCTCGGTCACCGCCATCGGGACGAGGTCCTTGATGCCCAGATCGAAGTGCTCTTTGAACGGGGTCATGCCCGCTCCAACCAGTGCGACACGCCTCATCGGGTACCTCCAGAGATCGTTGCTTCGACATAGGCGGGACGGTGCACGATGCCGTCGGGAGAGAAGGCGTAGCCGTAGTCGGGCACGCCGGACCGAGTGGCCACCCGTCGGAGCACCATGCGACCCGTGGATCCGATCCCGGCGGTATCCGGCTCCGAGTCGGTGACCGTCGCCAGAGAGCGGACGCCCACGCCGTCGAGCTCGATGACGGCCAGCGAGTAGGGCGTGGACAACCCGGGCACCGGGATGTGGATCGTCGTCTGGGTGTAGACGAACGCCGTTCGTGGCAGAGCGACGAGCACCGAGGTGCCCTCCTCGCCGCACTCGAGGCAGCGGTGCCGCGGAGGGAGGGCGAGGGTCCCACATGAGGGGCACTCTCCGGCTTCCCAGGCGACCTTCGAGTCAAAGGCCCGGTCGTAGGCGGTGAAGGCGATCTTGATGTCGGGTCCTGGGTGGGTCCGTCGCTTCTCCGGCGAGTGAGGCTCAGGCTCGACACGGACGACAGGCGTCGTGCCGGCGCCCAGCGCCGCCGCGGACGCCGTTGCCTGCTCGACCGCCACGATCAGCTGTTCGGCACCGGACTCGGCGGCGGCGGCCAGAGCGAAGATCGCTGAGAACGCTCCCGTGGCCGGAAGCACTGGCGGGTTCGGACCGCTGAATGCCGCAGTCTCCCTTGGAGAGAGACCGGCGACCACGAACGGCACCGCATCGAGGGCGAGCCCCTGGAACGACGCCCTCGTGCCGCGCTCTCGCACCAGCCGAGGGTCATCGTCTTCGTGGAGCACGCCGTCGAGGCTCTGGGCCCGGACGGGGAGGCTGCGATGGACTCGGCCCCTGGACGTGACTGTGGCGCCAGGACCGGGACCGATCAGCGCTGCACCGGCGCCCGCTCCCTCGTCGAGGTCGGCGGCGAGCACCATGGTGCCGGGACCTGCGGTCGCCAGCGCGTCAAGGACGGCCGGTGCACCCCCGACCTGCTCGATCACCTCGGTGTCATTGGCCAGTCCCAGACCGGCGAGGAGTACCGCGGAGTTCCCACCGATGACCAGCGGGAGCGAGCGAGAGATGAAGACGACCTTGGTGACCGCCACGTCGCTGGCCGAGCGGGCGGCAAGGCCCGCCTCGACGGCCATGGTCAGGGCGTCCTCGTCGAGACCGCCGAGCCGGGCCTTCTCGCTCCCCCACGGAGGAAGGTACGTTCCGATTGCTGCGAGTGCGCTCATGACCAGACATCCGTTCGTTCCATCGAGGTGACCACTGTATCGACCGCTCGGGAAAGCCCCGGGCGGTGGTCGAGGAGGAGATCGAGCAGGATCCCACGTCGTAGATACCAGTGCTGATCGTGCTCCCAGGTGAAGCCCATCGCCCCCATGACCTGATGGCAGTTGACCCTCGCCGAGACGAAGGCTCGACGTGCGGCGCCGAGGGCCGCCGCGCAGAGCGCCGACTCCCTGCTCTCCCACGCGAGCTCGGCGACGACCCGGGCGGCCTCGCGGGCCACGTGAACGTCGGCCAAGCGGTGCTGGACAGCCTGGAAGGTGCCGAGGGGGACGCCGAACTGATGGCGGTTCGTCACGTGGTCGACGGCGAGGTCCACCAGGACGCCGACGACACCGAGGGTCTCCTGAGCCAGCTCGAGCGAGCCGAGCGCGATGGCCCGGTCCCAGACGCCGTCCTCCAGGGCGACGGTCTCCCCCACCGAGACCGACCTCGGCCGCGCCACGTGTGCCTTGGGGTCGAGCCCTCTGACGGCCTCGGCCGTCACGGTGGCCCGCACCAGCGAGACCCGGCCATCCTCGAGCACCGGGAGCACGACGGCGCTCGGCGCTCCTACGAGGAGCAGCGAGCTGGTGAGGTCCGTCGTGCCGGAGAGCGCGACCGACCGGAGCGGGAGGACGAGCGCCTCGCTCGCCACGTCGACGAGGCCACCGAGCTCGGTGGCCATGGCCAGCTCGAGCAGACGGGAGATCCCGAGGCAGCGACCCTGCATCTCGGCGAGGACCCCGACGGCCGCCTTGGGCTCCTCGGCGTAGAGCTCGGACCAGCCGAGCTCGACGAGCTGGGCGACGGTGACCTGATGGTCGTCAGAGGAGAACAGCTCCTCGGCCGTCGCTCGCAGTGACTCTTCGAGGAAGCTCATCGAGCGCTCCTTGGCAGCCCGAGCACGCGCTCGGCGACGATGCCCTTCTGGATGTCGATGGCGCCACCGTAGATCGAGGCGGCCCGGGTGTAGAACCAGTTGGCCCGGACGGCCTCAGCCCGCTCGGCGTCATCGAGGGCGAACGCCACGGGGTCGATCTCACGCTCGATGTCATGGACCATCTGCATCGCTTGGGCCAGCAGGATCTTGTCGACGGAGACCCCAGGGCCGGGAGTCTCGCCGGCGGCGAGCTGCTTGACGGTGGCCGCCGACTTCGCACGAAGGGCGGTCAGCATCGTCCAAGCCTCCTCGATCCGCTCGCGGGTGGCGTGGTCCGAGACAGCAACGCGGCGTGCGCAGTCGGCAAGCAGGACGTGCAGGTGGGCCTGCTCCTGCCAGGCGTACATCCCGCGCTCCCACTGCAGCAGGTCCATCGCCACGTACCAGCCCCGGTTGAGCTCGCCGATGAGCCGATCACGGCCGACGTAGACATCGTCGAAGAACTCCTCGGTGAACTCGTTGCGCCCGGTCGAGGCCCGGGTCGGCCTGACGTCGACGCCCTCGGCGTCCATGTCCATGAGCAGCATCGAGATGCCCTTGTGGCCGGCGTCGCCGGTCCGAACCAGCATGGCGATGCGGTCCGCGACCGTCCCCACGCTCGACCAGAGCTTCTGACCGGTGACGCGCCAGCCGTCGCCGTCGGCCACGGCCTTGCAGCGCAGCGAGGCGAGATCGCTGCCGGCCTCGGGCTCGGAGAAGCCCTGACACCAGACCTCTCGACCCGCGAGGACCGGACCGAGGTAGGTGGCGGCGACCTCCGGTGCGAGCTTGCACATCACCGGACCCAGCGTCTCGAGCGTCGTGGCCGAGTGGGGGATCCGGTAGCCGTCCAGGCACAGCTGCTCGTAGAGCGCTGCTCGAAGCACGGCGCTCCCGCCAAGACCGCCGACGAACTCGGGCCAGCCCCAGCGGGAGAGGCCAGAGTCCCAGAGGGCCTGCTGGAGGCTGAGCTCGTCGCGCACGCAGGTGTCGAAGTCGTATGCCGCTTCGGCGGCAAGCGCTGAGGTGAGGGTGTGGCCGTTCTTCTCGAGCCAGCGGTGGAGCTCGGCCTGCAGCTCAGCCGGGGTGGGTGTCGTCGATGCCATGGCCGCCATCCCCTACTTGGGTGCGTCCATGGGACGCTCGACGAACTCGATCATCACGCCATCGGCATCGCGCATGAAGGCCACCCAGAGCCCGCCGAGCGGCGTGCCCGGCAGCGGGATGTACTCGGGCTCGCCGGGGACGATCGGCGGGGTCGCCGCCTCACACGCAGCCCGCACGTCGTCGACGCCGAGGGCCATGCGGAAGAGGCCCCGGGTGTTGGCCAGCTCGTGGGCCCGCCCCGAGGGCTCGACCCCCTCCCACTCGGTCAGGTGGAGCTCGACGTTCTCCATCGCGGCGGGCACGAGCCGCTGCACGGTGACGTCGCCGTTCCATGCCAGGTCATCGGACTCGAAGCGTCCCGCCACCGGGCCGCCCGCGAGCCGGAAGCCGATCGCCCGGTACCACTCGGTCGTCGCCCCCAGGTCGGCCACCGAGAGGCGGACCGCCCGGAGCCGGCCAGCGGGGGCCTCGGCGTCGCCGACGAGCTCGACGGCGACCCCGTCGACGTCCCGGAGCACCGCCTCGACGGCGACCGTCGGGTCGGTCGACGAGAGCCTCGCTCCCACCTCGGTGCCGCCGACGGCCAGGCAGGCAGCCCTCGCCTCGTCCACAGAAGCCACGGCGAAGCCGAGGGCCTGCATCCCGATCTCCGAGGGGGTGGCGTAGGTCTCGCCACGGGTGGCCGGCTGCCTCCACTGGACGAGCTCGACGGCGGGTGCGACCCGGCCGCCGCGGTAGTCATAGCCGAAGGCGGCGATCGACTTGGTCGGTCCGTCCATGCCGAGCCCGACCGAGCTGCCGGCCTCGGAGACCGATCGCATCCGCTCCGTGAGGCCCAGACCCTCGACGTAGAAGCGCATCGCGGCCTCGACGTCGGTGGTGTTGAGGTTGCAGTGCAGGACTCGGGTCGCCACCGGTCCGCTCGTGATGCTGGCCATGGTCCCACCTCTATCGACGCTGTTACCGAAAGACACTCTAGACCCGCGATCGCCCGGTCGCCGTCGGCCAGCAGGCGGTCTCCCCCGCCCTACGGAGCGGTGTAGACCGGTCGTCCGGCCACGAAGGTGGCCCGGACCCATGGCTCGACGTGGCTCCCCGCCGACCAGCTCTCCGCCGCCACCACGCAGAGGTCCGCAGGCGCACCGAGCGCGATGCGCCGCTGGCGGCCCGGATTCGCCGCCTCGCCGAGGAAGAGCCCGATGGCCGTCTCGAGATCGATCGCCTCGCCGGCCCCGACAACCTGCCCGGTGAGCGAGCGTCGGGTGCAGGCGGCCTTGATGGCCATCCACGGATCAGGGTCCCCGAAAGGAGCGTCCGTGCTCCCCGCCACGGTGATCCCGGCCTCGAGAAGCGTCCCGAGCCGCCAGAGATCAGGCTGGCTCGGAGCCGGGACGTCGCGCAGGAACCGGTCGCCCCTGGTGGCCACGAACCCGGGCTGCGTCACCATGGTGATGCCGAGGGCGGCGATCTGAGCCATGGACTCAGGCCCCAGGATCGAGCCGTGCTCGATCCTGTCGCCCCGGCGGCATCCGACCTGCTCGAGGGCGGCGATCGTGATCACGCCCTGGGTGCGGGTGACGCAGTGGACCGCCACCGGGCGGCCACGGTCGTGGACCTCGGTGATCCGATCGACGAGCTCGTCGAAGGGAGGGAGCGCGAGATCGTCCAGGACGATCTTGGTGGGGCCCAAGGAGATGAGCGGCGAGACCGGATCCGTCACCTCGGGCTCGACCATCATGTGGATCCGCTGGACGAGCGTGTTTGACTCAATGGCATGGACGAAGCCGGCGACCTCGGCATCGGTGGCCCCCGGCGTCGCTTCGGTGATCCCGGTGACCCCTCGGCTCGCCGCCTGCTGGCTCAGCGCCGTGAAGTCGTGGCTCGTCCGAGGCAGCCGACCACCGAGCCAGTCGTCTTCGCGCCAGAAGCGTCCCGTGAGCACGCCATCGGGTCCGCGCTCAGCACCGACCGGCGCATCGTGGCCGATCCCACAGGCCTCGATCGCCTTCGAGTTGAGCATCCACAGCGCACCGGTGGCGTGCTGGATGCGGATCGGTCGGTTTGGCACCAGGCGATCGAGCACCCATCGGTCCAGATCTCCAGCAACCTTCTCGTGATAGCCGATCCCTCTGATCCACTGCCCGGGCAGGAGGCGGACCGACGCCCGCCGCAGTCGCTCGGAGAGCTCGTCGAGGCTCTGGATCTCGGGTGGGCCGACGACCACCGACGATTCGACGGCCGCCAGCGCGCGCAGATGGATGTGGTGGTCGTGCAGACCCGGCGCGAGGATGTCGCCGCCGACGTCGTAGATCGACTCACCCGGACGCCTCGCCAGATCCGGTCCGATCTCGACGATGACGCCATCCTCGATGCGGACATCGACGATGGCGTCTGTCGACGGGGTCCGATCCCAGGTCGTCGAGGAGGCCTGCTTGAGGATGAACGACATCGCTCAGACCCTCACCGACGTCGGGATCGGGGGTCCGGACACCTCGACGTGCTCCCCGGAGCCCACGAGCGTCCAGGCGCCGGGGCTGCTCCCGGACTCGAACGCGAGATCGGTCACCTCGCCCCAGCCCTCGGCGGCGATCACCGACGATGCCGCACGGCTCATCGCCACGTCGAGAAGCGCCCCACCACCGCGGCCACACGCGTCGAGCGCTGCAGTGGCGGCGACCAGTCCGGTGATCGGGTCAGCGATGGCATCGGCACAGAAGACCGGGGCCCCGCCCGCTCCGAAGCCGACAAGGCCTCCGGCAACCGCGGTGTCGTCACCGAAGCCGACCCAATCGGCGTGGCTCCCGGTTCGGCCATGGCCGGTGATGCTCACCCAGACCGCCCCGTCCCTCATCGTCAGGGTCTCGGGAGACAGGCCGAGCTGGGCCAGCGCCCGGGGGCGAGATGACTCGAGAACGATGTCGGCACCCTCGAGAAGGCAACGGAGCTGGGATCGACCTGCATCAGAGCCGAAGTCGATCCTGATCTCGCGCTGGTCTGGGTCATGGAGCCACCGGTAGAAGCCAGGGACCTTGCGAGCGCCGTCCGGACGGGCCGAGCTCTCGACCTTGACGACGTCGGCGCCCACTCGGGTCAGGATCATCGCGGCAAGAGGACCCGCCCACATCGAGGAGAGATCGACCACGTTCAGCCCGGTCACCCCCCGCTCCCCGATCGCCCGGCCGAGCGGGGAGCTCCGCACAGGATCACCGCAGACCGGGGCGGCGAGGAGTGCGGCGGGAAGGCCGAAGAGCTGGGCTCGCGTGACGAACGCGGCGGCCGGTGACGCTCCCACCGCCACGGCGACGTCGTCCCACGGCTCACCGGAGATCTCCCGCTCGAGCAGCGCGGGGAGCATCTCGAGGTCGTCGTCTCGAGCGAGGTTGAGCGCCACCCAGCCGTCGGCCGCCTCGAGGAGCCGGCACGAGTCGTTGGCCGATCTGCGTCCACTCCGTGAGAGGCCCAGCATCGCGGCCCGGCCGAGGACGAGGGGCTCCCAGCGCAGCGAGGCCCTCTCTCCGAACCGCTCGGTGGCGACGGCGATCCGTCGCACCAGCTCATCCAGGCCGTCGACGAGCCCGTGAGGAGGGGCCACCGGAGGTCCGTCATCGGGGCCCGTCAAGGCGAGGAGCCCCGATGAGCACCACGACCTGAGCTCCTCGGTCACGCTGCTTGACCCCTTGGCGCCCACGATCTGCAGGTTACGCTCGATCGATGACTGGATTCGGGTTGCCCGCACTGGTCGCTGAAGACGTCGCGGCGATGTTCGCCGGATTCCGGGACGGCTCCGACGACATCCTCGGCGTCCTCGACGGGGCGCCGGTGCTCCTCGTCGATCTCGATGGCGGATCCGAGGTGACCGTCGGGCCCGTGCCGACGCTCTTCCCCAGCATCGTCGTCGGGGTCGGTCGCCACCTTCGCTCTCCGGGCGACCTCAGCGCCTTCGACGTGCTGGTCACCATCGATCACGCTCCTTCGTCCGTCGTCGTCGGCGACCTCG
>JADGOD010000170.1 GCA_017883125.1 Acidimicrobiales bacterium | reverse complement strand
CTTCTTTCCTGTGGCCCTGGAGCTCTTCACCGACTCGGAGCCTCGCGCCGATGCGCTGGCGCTCTCTCGTGGCCGCGACCTGCCGCCTCGCCCTGGCCTCGTCATCCTGCTGGAGGCCAACGAGAACCTAGTGACCAGTTGTTGTGAACGCCATTCTCTGATAGAAGTAACGGCGTACACCAGCGCACGGGGGGCATGGGCATGGGCATGGGGGCAAGCAAGATCTTCGCTGGGCGGCGCTCGTTCGTCGCCGGGACCTGGGTGGAGGGCGACGAGGCTCTCGCCGTCGAGAACCCAGCAGATGGATCCCACCTCACCGACATCTCGGTGACCCCGCTCTCCGAGGTCCGCCGGGCCATCGACGAGGCTCGCCGATCCTTCGACGAGGGCAGCTGGGCGGATCAGACCCCAAAGGAGCGAGCAGCAGTTCTCGGCGCCTTCCTCGACCACTTCGAGGCCACACGCGAGACGCTGGTCGCCACCATGGTGGCTGAGGCCGGTCAGCCCCAGGCCTTCGCCGAGCGGGCTCAGTTCGCCTCGGGGCTCGAGCTCGGACGGAACACCATCGACCTCTACCTCTCGATGTTGCACGAGGACTTCAACCCCGTCCCCCTCGACGAGCTGGTCCGGGGCCGGGTGGCGCTGAGCATCTGCCGCCACGAGCCCGTGGGGGTCGTCACGGCCATCACCCCCTACAACGGGGCGATCATCATGGCGATCCAGAAGCTGATCCCTGCTCTCATGGCGGGCAACTCGGTGATCCTGCGACCCAGCCCGCTCACCCCGATCTCCTCGCTCCTCCTCGGCGAGGCCGCCGAGGCAGCAGGCCTACCGAAGGGTGTGCTCAGCGTGGTGGTCGAGGAGGGATCGGCGGGCGCCGAGCTGCTCACCACCGATCCGGCGGTGGACATGGTGTCCTTCACCGGCTCGACCACCGTGGGCAAGCAGATTCTCGCCCAGGCGGCCTCCACCGTGAAGCGGGTCGCACTCGAGCTCGGTGGCAAGTCGGCCCAGATCTACCTCCCCGATGCCGTCGACAAGGTGGGCGCCGGCGCCATGCAGGTGGTGGCGATGACGGCCGGCCAGGCCTGCGTAGCCGCCACCAGGATGCTGGTCCCCGAGGAGTCCAAGGACCAGGTGCTCGAGGCCGTCAGCGGGGCCTACTCGAGGATCACCGTCGGCCACCCTGACGAGCCCACCACGCTCATGGGCCCAGTCATCAGCGGTGCGCAGCGCGATCGCTGCGAGCGCTACGTCGCTCTGGCTGAGGAGCACGGTGGCCGGGTGGCCTTCGGCGGCTCGCGCCCGGCTGGACTCGAAGAGGGCTATTACTTCGAGCCAACCGTCCTCGATCTCGGGAGCAATGCCAACCCTGCCGCCCAGGAGGAGATCTTCGGGCCGGTGCTCTCGGTGATCGGCTACAAGGACCTCGACGAGGCTGTGCGCATCGCCAACGACAGCATCTACGGGCTCTCCGGCCAGGTCTACGGAGCGGACGTCGCTGCGGCGACGGCGGTCGCCCGCCGGCTGCGAACCGGCGCCGTGAACGTGAACACCTCGGTGTTCAGCGCGTACGCCCCGGGCGGCGGCTACAAGCAGAGCGGCCTGGGTCGCGAGCGCGGCCCCGAGGGGATCCGGGCCTTCCAGGAGGCCAAGCACATGGCCATCGGCGAGCTCGCCCGCTGATCAGACGTCCGACAAGCACAGATCAAGAAGCAGATAGGAGACACCATGCCTGAAAACCTCTCACTCGACTGGCTCATCTCGGTGGACGACCACGTCCTCGAGCCGCCCAACGTCTGGATCGACCGGGTCCCAGCGAAGGACAGGGAACGGGCGCCCCACATGGAGGTGACCGACAAGGGCGAGTTCTGGGTCTACGACGGCAAGTACATGCCGAGCTCGGGCCTGAGCGCGGTGGCCGGCAAGTCCAAGGAGGAGTTCAGCCCCGAGCCGATCACCTACGCCGAGATGCGGCCCGGCTGCTACGACCCCGTCGCTCGCATCGAGGACATGGACCGCGCCGGGGTGCTCGCCTCGCTCTGCTTCCCCTCGGTGACCCGCTTCTGCGGCCAGCTGTTCATGGAGGCCTCTGATCGAGAGTTCGGTCTCGTCTGCCTCAAGGCCTACAACGACTGGATGATCGAGGAGTGGTGCGGCGCCGCACCTGGGCGGTACATCCCGCTGATTCTGATCCCGATGTGGGACCCCGCCGAGGCGGTCAAGGAGATGGAGCGCTGCGCGGCGAAGGGCGCCACGGCCTTCGCCTTCTCGGAGAACCCCGCACCCCTGGGCCTCCCGACGATCCACGACAAGGACCGCTACTGGGACCCGGTCATGTCGACCGCCTCGGAGCTCGAGCTGGTGGCCTGCATGCACGTTGGCTCCTCTTCGCAGGTCCCCCAGATCGCACCTGACTCGCCCTTCCTGGCCAACCTGACTTGGGGGGCGACACGGACCTCGGGAGCGATGCTCTCCTGGCTCTTCAGCGGGATGTTCACCAAGTTCCCGAAGCTCAAGATCGCGCTCTCCGAGGGCGAGATCGGTTGGATGCCCTACTTCCTCGAGCGCGCCGAGCAGGTCCTTGACAAGCAGCGCCACTGGGTGAAGAAGGGCGTGACCTTCGGCGAGCACGCCAACCAGGACGCCATTGACCTCGACACCCTGGACATCCGGGCGCTGTTCCGCGGGCACGTCTTCGGCTGCTTCATCGACGATGCTCACG
>JADGOD010000169.1 GCA_017883125.1 Acidimicrobiales bacterium | reverse complement strand
CGACTTCAGGACGCCCTCGTCGCTCACGGCGATGAGGGCGCCATCTGGACGCGCGTCGACGAGCACTTCGCCGCCGGGGCGGACCACGTCTGCATCCAGATCCTGGGCAAAGACCCCCTGTCGATGCCTCGAGACGACTGGACCCGGCTCTCACCGGGAGCGATCGGTCGTTGAGGTCTCGCCCGCTCCGGACCAGCGTCGAGATCCCCGGACCGCTCCGCGACGTCCGAGATTTGCTCTCCTCGATCGAGGACCACGTCGAGTGGATGGCCGACGCCGTATCCATCGATTTCCACGACGATCTGCGCCGGGGGGAGGGGGACTCGTTCTCGTGCGCGACCCGGATCGGACCATTCACCACGACTGATGAGACGACGATCGACGAGTGGATCGACAACAGCGCCATTGGGGTCACTCACCGAGGTGCCGCCACCGGGTCGGGGCGGTTCGAGCTCACAGCGGTCACCGCCACCGACACCCGGGTGACGTGGACCGAGTCCCTGTCGTTCCCCCGGTGGCTCGGAGGCCTTCTGGGAGAGCGCGTCCCTGCGCCCCTCTTCCACTGGATCTGGAATCAGGACCTCGACCGCCTGCGCGCACGCGTCCTGGCGCGCTGAACCTGCAGACATCAAGCGCTAAGAACAAGCCACATCAACAAGAAGGAGAGACGATGCGAGTTGGAGTCCTCACCGGAGGAGGCGATGCAGCCGGTCTGAATGCTGCCATCAGGGCCGTGGGCCGAACGACGCTGCGTAGCGGAAGCGAGTTCGTCGGTGTCGTCAACGGCTGGGCCGGGCTCCTCGACGGCGGCGAGACGATCGCCCTCGATGATCGCAGCCTGATCGGTGCCCTTCGTGAAGGCGGCACCATGCTCGGGAGCTCACGGACCAACCCCTTGGCCATCGATCGCGGTCTCGAGAACGTGGAGGCCTCGCTCGCCGCTCAGGGGATCGACGCCCTTGTGGCGATCGGCGGCGACGACACGCTCTCGGTGGCCGCACGCCTCGCCGAGCGAGGCGTCCCGGTCGTCGGGCTCCCGAAGACCGTCGACTTCGACCTAGCAGTCACCGAGTACTGCATCGGCTTCGACTCAGCGGTCGCCATCGTCGTCGAGGCCCTCGACCGGCTGCACACCACGGCCGCCTCACACCACCGGGTCATGGTCTGCGAGGTCATGGGTCGGGCCTCCGGATGGCTGGCGGTGATGGGTGGGATCGCGGGAGGCGCGGACCTCGTGGTGATCCCCGAGTTCCCGATCTCGCTGGACCAGGTCGTCGAGGTGCTCAACGAACGGAAGAGCCGAGGCAGGATGTACTCGATCGTGGTGGTCGCAGAGGGGGCCGAGATCGAAGGGCTCCATGTCCCCGACGACCCGGCCGCGCCGAAAGACGCGTTCGGCCACGTCTCTCTCTCCCAGCGCGCCGTCGGCGAGCGCCTCGGCGGCGCCATCCTGCACGCGACGGGACACGAGACGCGCGCCACGGTCCTTGGGCATGTCCAGCGGGGAGGCAGCCCCGTCGTCTCCGACCGGATCTGGCCGACGCGACTGGGCCTTGCGGTCACTGATGCCCTCTTTGAGGGAACCTTCGGCATCTGCGCGATCGTCCAGGATGGTGGCGTCGCCTTCGTCCCGCTCTCCGACGTGGTGGCCTCGCAGAAACGTGTTCCCCGCTCGCTCTATGACGTCGTCGCTCGGGTGAACTGAGTCCTCCCGGGTGCCACCCAGACGCCCATGCACTCCCTGAGGCGCGATATGTCGCGATGATGGGCCCATGGGCGAGGGTGCGGACAGGTCATCGAGCCAGCGGGAGCCGACAGCGGCGACGCTCATCGCCGAGTCTCTGGGTCGCAACGTCGGGCGGCTGATCGAGTTCGATCCGGTCGCTCGAGCGGGGGACGACCCCGAAGGGGTGCACCAGATGCGCGTGGCGACTCGGCGACTCCGCGCCGAGCTCCGCCTCTTCTCCCCCGCCATGAAGACCAAGGCCGTCAAGAGGCTCCGGACCGAGCTCCGCTGGCTCGGACAGACCTTGGGCGCGGCTCGAGACATCGACGTCCTGAGAACCCATCTGGTCGTTCCCGGCGACCTCGCAGGCTCACCCACGGTGGCCGGTGTCGTCTCCTCCCACCTCGCGGCGGAGCGCTCGATGGCCAGCGCCGCGGTAACCAGCACCCTGGACTCGCCGCGCTATCGAACGATGGTGAGAGCGATCGTCGCCGCCGTCATCGATCCTCCGCTCCGCCCGATCGCGGCCGTCCCCGCCCGAGGGGTCCTCCTTCCGGGCCTGCGGAAGTCGTCGGAGACCTTGCTCGACGCCGTCGATGACCTTGGCGAGAGCGCCACCGCGCTCCAGCTCCACCGAGTGAGGATCTTCTCCAAGCGGCTCCGCTACGGTGCCGACGCTGCGGTCGCCTTCGACGGGACGAGAGCCCGAGCCGTTGCCGGCGCGCTGGCCGACGTCCAGGACGCCCTCGGCGAGATCCGCGACGCCGAGGCGGCCCTTGTCGTCCTCCATGGGCTCATCGACCGATCCCCCGGGCTCCGCAGCGACGAGGACGTCGCTGACGTTCTCCACGCGATGGATGAGGCCAAGGCCTCCGAGGTCGAACGCCATGCCCACGCCTTCAGCTCTGCGATCCAACAGGTCCGCACATCGCTCTCCGAGGTCGGATGGACCGCCGAGCGCTAGGAGCGCTCGAGAGGCTGCGCGCCACGAGATGACAACGAGCTCTGACGTCGGCAACGATGGGTCGATGGCACGCACCAGCGAGACGAAGAGGTCACCACGGAGGCCCTGACTCTCATCGTGATCGCTGGACTGCTCGGACCGCTGCTGAGCTCGTACAAGCGGTGGCCGATCCCGGTCGTTGTCGGCGAGGTGCTCGGAGGCATCATCATCGGGCCCGCTGTCTTGGGTTGGGTCTCGCTTGAGGACCCCGTCGTCAGCGCCCTGCACCGAGCGGGATTCGCCCTCTTGATGTTCACCGTCGCGCTCCACCTCCCGCTGCGGGACCGAACGCTCCGCCACGGTGTCAGGCGGGCGACCATCGCCACTGTCGCCACATTCATCGGCGGAGCGATCGCCGGCTGGCTGATTGCCGGGATCCTCGACGTCGGCCGACCCTGGCTCTGGGCCATCCTCGTCGCCAACAGCTCTGCAGCACTTGCCCTTCCGGTCCTGCGAGCGGACCCCACCGTCGCCCTCGACGAGGCCACCGGTCGGCTCGTGGTGTGGATCGCCATGACAGACCTCGTCGCCGTGCTGTTCGTTCCCCTCGTCACCGCCAAGGGCTCGATCCTGACCGTCGTCCTCGGCTCGCTGCTGGTCACGGCGGCGGCGTGGGCCGCCTTCTACTCACTGCGCTGGCTGGGAGGGACCGCCTGGTGGCGCTCGGTCCAGATTCGGAGCCGCCTCCAGGGATGGGGGGTGGACCTCAGGGTCGCCCTCATCCTCCTCTTCGGTCTGACCTGGATCGCCATCGGGTCCGGGACCTCCGCGCTCGTCGCAGGTTTCGCCAGCGGGTTCGCAGTGGCCTCCCTGGGTGCCAACGACCGTCTCCTGACCGAGATCGTCGGGATCGGCGAAGGCTTCTTCATCCCGGCCTTCTTCGTGGCACTCGGAACCTCCCTGCGGCCACACTCCGTGCTCGACGCCAAAGCCCTCTCGCTCGTCGGCCTCCTGGTCGCCGGGTCCCTGGCTGCTCACTTCCTCGGCGCGCTGCTCTCGCGCTCAGGGTGGCGGGGGACGTTCGTGGCCTCCGCCCAGCTCGGCGTGCCGGCTGGCATCATCACCATCGGCACCAGCGAGGGCTGGCTCAGCCCTCCGGAGGCATCTGCCATCATGGCGGTCTCGATGATCTCCATAGGGCTGTGCACGATCGGCGCAGCCCTCGCCTCGCGACCGATCCACGTCCGTGACCGCGGGACGCTGACCCACCTCCTGCGCCCGCTCGCCGGATAGTGCAGAGCCCGCCGAGCCCGGAGGCTCGGCGGGCTCTGTTCCGCTCAGTTCTGTGTGCGGCGATCGCTCGATCGCTGAGACGTCAGCCCAGTCGCTTGAGGTCGTGACGCAGGAAGAACCCGCTCACGATCTGGAGCACACCCATGACCACGAACCAGATCCCGAGCAGGACCGCCAGGACGTTAAGTGAGTGCACCGGCACCGCCACCACGACCGCTCCAGCGATGATCGAGACGATCCCGAAGAAGATCGGCCAGATCCGTGAGCGCCCAGCGACCCCCATGATCCCGACCATCAGCGCGACGACCCCTTGGACGATCCACGTGATCCCGACCAGCAGACCGATGAGGGCGAATGCCACATCGAGGTGCCGGATCAAGACGACTCCGATGACCACTTCAAGGAGCCCGGCGATCCCGATCCACACCCGGTGTGACTCATCAGGGTCGAGGACCCGGATGAAGTGGAACACGCCCCCGATGATCACGAGGATGCCGATGATCACGCAGATCACGTTGATCGACTTCGTCGGATGGAAGGCGAGGATGGCGCCCAGCACCACCGTGATGAACCCCACGAAGAGCTGCAGCTGCCAGCCCAACTTGGCGGGAATCCCCGAGACGATCACCGTGCCTCCGGAACCTTGGTCTTGAGTAGTCATTGACGCCCCCTTCGAGCAGTTGAGTACCGAATGATCGTACGAGGTGACCCCTCGAATCGGCGGGATGCACCGCCCTCAGCCGTCCAGGCCAGCCGCCAGATCCCGAAGCGTGGCCTCACACCCGATCATGCAGTCGGCGATGATCTCGGCCACCGGGCGCACGGTGTGGATCCGGCCAGCGACCTGGCCGCTCAGCGCCAGGCCAGCGTCGAGATCGCCGCCGAAGTAGACGGCGTCGAGATCGCCCAGGGCTGCGAAGCCGTTCTGGTCATGGGTGAACTCCATCGCCTCCGAATACGGGGTTCGCAGCGCTCGCAGCGCCGGTGAGGAGCTCCCCGAGACGAAGATCGTGTCGGTCATCGACGCGTCGAGGATGGCCTGCTTCCAGTTCTGGTGGACCGGGGACTCAGCGCTGGCCACCATCGCGGTCCCCAGCTGGATCCCGTCGGCGCCAAGAGCCAGGGCAGCGGCCATGGTCCGGCCGTCGAGGAATCCACCCGCGCCGATCACCGGCAGCTCGAAGGCCTTGGTGATCTCGGGCAGCAGGACCATGGTGGAGACCGGGCGGGGGCTCTTGAACCCGCCACCCTCTCCCCCTTCGACGATGAGACCATCGACGCCGGCCGCCACCGCCTTCTCGGCAGCTTCCAGCGACGGAACGACATGGAACACGGTGAGACCGG
>JADGOD010000168.1 GCA_017883125.1 Acidimicrobiales bacterium | reverse complement strand
CGGACCGGCGCCCCGTGGCCTGTGCAGAGCAGCTTGATCGGCAGCGCCTTGATCCGCTCGGCCGAGGCCTGCGCCTGGGCTGGATCGAGCGCAAGACGCGGCCTGGGCGGGCGGACCTGCCCCTCGTTGTTGCTGATGAGCGCATCCCCCGAGAACACCACACCGTCCTCGCGGACCAGAACAATGCTCCCGGCGGTGTGACCCGGCACGTGGATGACCGTCAGGCCACCGACCACATCGCCATCCTTGAGAAGAAGGTCTGGCACCAGGTGCCGAATCCTGAACAGCCGACCGAGCACCGCGACTAGAGGCCCGCCCTTCTGAGCCCTCTGCTGCCCCGCGAGGACAGGGCCATCGAGTTCGTGGATGGCGACCTTGGCGCCTGTCAGCTCCTTGAGCCGCGCGACGCTGCCGATGTGGTCCATGTCGCAGTGCGTAAGGACGATGTAGCGCAGGTCGGCCGCGCGACAGCCGATGCTCTCGATGAAGGCCACGATCCGCTTGGCGTTCCCAGACATGCCGGTGTCAACCAGCAGGAGACCATCGTCGATGGCCACGAGGTAGACATTGGCCACCCTCACGCCGTCGACCTTGTAGACGCCATCAGCAAGTCGCATCGGCGGCATTATGGCTCGTCAGGCGACGCTACATCGGTGGTGACATCCGTCTGCGGCGTCAGTTTCGCCCGGACCCAGCCGGAGGCGATGCCGAGCGCTTGCCTACCCTCACCGAGCATCTCGAGCGCCTCGGCCTTGGCTGGCTCGACCAAGTCGGCCACCAACTCGGCAACCCGACGGGGTAGCGCGTCGGGGTCCGAAGCGGCAGCGACTGGGACGCCGGCCTGCTTCGCCAACCGGACCGCCATGTCGGCGATGCTCGCAGTGCGCTGCAGCTGCTCGTCCCAGGCGGCGGCCACCTCGGGGAACAGGGCGGGGTGGCCCTCGAGGTAGCGGGCCTCCACGCTAGTCCGAGCCTGCCCGACTGCCCCCAGCTCCTGGACGCGGGCGAGGAGCAGGTCACGCAGCCGCCCGATCAGCTCGCCATCCCGCCGCTCGCCCTTCTCTGGGTATGCCGCCAGGGCCACACGAGCCTCGAGGGCGGCATCGATGAGGCCCTCACGATCAAGAAGATCGTGTGCCACGGCGTTGATCCGGAGCAGCAGGACGTAGCGGAAGACGACCTCACGCAGAGCGCTCCGGATCGCGGCCTCGACCACCTCTGGCCGCTTGCCGCGATTGGCCGCTCGTGCTGTCTCGATGGCCTCCCTCGCCAGCCGGTCGAGCGGCATCTCGAGTTGATCGAGTTCCAGGAGCGAGCGCACGTACGCCTCGAGGCTCCCGTAGGCATGAGCCTCCACCAGCCAGAGCAGGACGAGCCCCGTAGGAGACAGGGAGTCCTCGAGCTTGTCCAGGCGTCGCTCCAGGGTCATCGGAAGGGCTCGATTGGGAAGGCCGTGTCCTCCTCGGGACGCGAGCCTTGCCCAACAGCTGTCTCGAGGACTTCGAGGCGCTCCTCGAGCTCGCCGACCTTGAGCAGGTTGGCCGCCGCCACGGCGGTGGAGATCAGCACCCGCAGACGGGGGATACCGTTGTCCATCCCCACGCCGTCGGTGACCACGATGTCGAGCAGCCTCCGGATGCCGGCCACCGTGTCGAGCCCAGGCAGGTCGTAGGCGACGGCGATCGTGCCCTCCTTGCGCCGGCGGAGGCCGCCGAGCCTGCGGGCCTCGGCTGCCTCCGCGGCACGCTCGGGGTCGTGGGCGAAGCAGTAGGGGCGGTCGAGCTGCGGTCCGGCACGACACTGCCGGCCATCGGGCATCACGAACACGCAGCTTCGCCGGGCTACCATCGGGCTACCTTTGGTTGCTCAACGCCGGTTGCTAGCCTTGGTAGCCTCCGCCCACTGCCCACCATCTCGCCATAGGGTCGCTCGCTCACAGCGGTGACCAGCCTTCCTCGGCGACCTCTCGCAGGGGCCTTCTCGGCGAGCAGGCTGCCTTTCTCCCAGTCTTCGACGCTGAGCCCCAGGCCATCGAGCACGGCCCAGATGACCCCGACCAGCAGGTCGGCCTGCTCCTCGGCGAGCTTGTGACTCTCGGTCGGACTCATCGCCGGCGGGATCTGCCCCAGCCTCCGGCTGGACTCCAGGTATCGGAACGCCCAGCGATCGGCCCGCGTGTCGGTCACCCGATCAAAGCGCTCCTGAGCCGCGGCCAGAAGCTCACCCAAGGCCGCCTTCCTGGCGCTGGAGCCCGACACAGGCCTCGTGTTCGCCGCTCGTCTGGAGGTTGGCTGATTGGCCGACTCGGAGCGTGGTCGGGGCCCCGTGGCCCTCAGCGGCTGGGTCGCCCTAGCCATCGACCCGCTCCGCGACCAAGCCGCTAAAGCGCTCCCAACGGCCGAGCACGACATCGGCGTACGTCGGGTCGAGTTCCACGCCGGCACAGATCCGCCCGGTCCGCTCGCAGGCGACCAGCGTGCTGCCCGAGCCGAGGAAGGCGTCCAGGACCAGTGCGCCGGCCCTGCTGCTGTTGGCGATCGCGCGCTCCATTAATGGAAGAGGCTTCATGGTCGGGTGGAGCGGTGCATCGCTGGGACGGTCGATCTCCCAGACGTCGCCCTGGTCGCGATCGCCACACCAGTGGTGGGATGCTCCCTCTCGCCAGCCATACCAGATCGGCTCATATGAGCGCTGGTAGTCGGCTCGTCCGAGGACGAAGCGGTCCTTGGCCCAGATGAGCGTGTCGCTCCAGTGGCCGCCCTCTTCGGCCAGGACCCGCGACACCAGGCCCAGCTCCTTGCTGCTCATGCAGACGTAGAGCGCACCGTCGACGAACGCGAGCAGAGTGCGAGCCCAGGCCCGGACGAACGTTTCCCAGGCGATCGGGTCCATGGAGTCGTTCGCGATGCGGCGCTTCCGGCTGCCTCGCTGCTGACCGCCGTGGTCGCCGAGGCTGACGTTGTACGGCGGGTCGGCGAAGGCCATCGCCGCTTGCCGACCGACCAACACCCGCTCGACGTCCTCGGGCTTGGTCGAGTCACCGACCAAGAGCCGATGCTCACCGAGTGCCCACAGTTCACCGGGCTTGGTCCGAGGAGCGCGAGTCGCCTCTTCGAGAGCGTCATCGAGATCGAAGCTCTCCGGCCGTTCGGCCTTCTCACGCGTCTCCAGCGATCGGAGAAGGTCGCGGACTTCGTCTTCCCCGAAGCCGGAGAGAGTCACGTCGACACTTGTGTGGAGGTCGGCCAGCAATCTTGCCAGGAGCTGCTCGTCCCAGGTGCCCGAGATCTTGTTCAGGGCCAGGCCTAAGACGCGAGCCTGCTCGACCGAGAGATCGAGGTAGATGACCGGGACGGTGTGGAAGCCAAGCCTTCGGGCGGCGACCAGGCGCTGGTGGCCGCCGATGACGGTCGCGTCCTCTCTCCGGGTCAGAACCGGCTGGACGAAGCCAAACTGGCGGATGCTCCGTTCGAGGGCGTCGAGTTCCTCTTCGCCGATGCGGCGCGGGTTGGCCGGGTCGGGACGGAGTTGGTCGATCGGGACCTGCTCGATCGTGTGTGCGGAGCCGAGGGCGACGCTCATGCGATGCGCTCCCCCACTCCCTCCGAGCGCTGCGTCTCGTCTCCCTCAGGCT
>JADGOD010000167.1 GCA_017883125.1 Acidimicrobiales bacterium | reverse complement strand
CTCCATCTTCGCGTCGGAGGCGCCGACGGTGAGGATGATGGCGCGCAGCTCGGACACGTACTGGCGGGCCTCCTCCGCCGAGCGGATGTCGGGCCGGCCGACGATCTCGACGAGGGGGACCCCTGAGCGGTTGTAGTCGACCAGGGACTCTTCGGCCCCGTGGATGCGGCCTGTGCCCCCGAGGTGGGTGGTCTTGCCCGTGTCCTCTTCGAGGTGTGCTCGCTCGATCGAGACCCGGCTGCCGTCGGGCAGATCCAGGAAACCAGGTCCGTTGATCGGCTCGTCGTACTGAGAGACCTGGTAGTCCTTGGGCATGTCGGGGTAGAAGTAGTTCTTCCGGTGGAAGCTCGATGGCTGGACGATGCAGTGAAGAGCCAGCCCGATCCTGATGGCCAGCTCGACCGCACCCTCGTTCAGCACGGGCAGCGATCCGGGAAGACCCAGGCAGACCGGGCAGATGTTGGTGTTGGGATCGTCGCCGAAGGAGTTCGCGCACCCGCAGAACAGCTTGGTGGCGGTCTTGAGCTCGGTGTGGACCTCAAGGCCCACAACCATCTCCCAGGGGTCGGGCAACGTGCTCATGATCCTGCTCCTGCTTCGAGAACCGATGCTGCCCGGAAGAGCCGCTCCTCGCTGAGGGCGGGTCCGAGGAGCTGGACGCCGATCGGCATGCCGTCGTCACCAGTCCCGAACGGGACGCTCAGCGCCGGATGGCCGGCCAGGTTCGTCGGGATGGTGCAGACGTCCGAGAGGTACATCGACATCGGGTCGCCGACCTTGGCGCCGATCTCGAACGCCGTGGTCGGCGTGGTGGCGCCGAGGAGGAGATCGACCGACTCGTAGGCCGATGCGAAAGCGTTGATGATGAGCGTGCGGACTCGCTGGGCCTGGCCGTAGTACGCGTCGTAGTAGCCCGCCGAGAGGGCGTAGGTGCCGAGCATGATGCGTCGCTTGACCTCATCGCCGAAGCCCTGGGTCCGCGTCGCGGTGTTCATAGCGGCCACGTCCTCGGCGTCGACCCGGTTGCCGTAGCGCACCCCGTCGTAGCGGGCGAGGTTCGACGACGCCTCCGCGGGGGCCAGCAGGTAGTAGGCCGACAGGCCGTAGCGCAGCTCGGGTATGGCGATCTCGGTGACCGTCGCCCCCGCGGCGCTCAGCGCCTCGGCGGCGGATCGAACCTTCGCGGTGACGTCTGGCGCACAGCCCTCGAGGAGGTCGGTGCAGAGCCCCACTCGGAGCCCGGCCACGCCGTCGTCCAGGTGATCGACGAGGGACGGGGCGTCCATGACGAGCGAGGTGGTATCCCTCGCATCGTGTCCGGCGATCACCTCGAGGAGCCAGGCGGCGTCGGCCACGCTCGAGGCGAATGGTCCGATCTGGTCCAGCGAGCTGGCGAAGGCGATGAGGCCGTAGCGAGAGACGAGGCCGTAGGTCGGCTTGACGCCGACGACGCCGCAGAGGGCGGCCGGCTGGCGGATCGATCCACCGGTGTCCGATCCGAGCGACAGCGGCACCATCGACGCAGCCACGGCCGCAGCCGAGCCACCGCTGGATCCACCCGGGACCCGGCTGGTGTTCCGAGGGTTTCGGGTCGGGCCGAAGGCGGAGTTCTCCGTCGAGGAGCCCATGGCGAACTCATCCATGTTGGTCTTGCCCACCACGATCGCTCCCGCCGCTTCGAGCCGGGAGACGACGGTGGCGTCGTAGGGAGGGCGCCAGCCCGCCAGGATCTTCGATGCGCACGAGGTCACTTCTCCCCGCTGACAGAGGTTGTCCTTCAGCGCGATCGGCACGCCGGCGAGCGGTCCGGGATCGGACCCTGCGGCGACAGTGCGATCGACCGCGGCCGCCCTCGCCAGAGCGCGATCGGCCTGGACGTCGAGGAACGCGTGGATCTCGCCATCGTGCGACGCGATCCTCCCGAGCGACTCCTCGGTCACCGAGACGGCGCTGCGCTCACCTGCTCGGACCTGAGTGACGATCTCGACGACGTTCATGGGGCCTCTCCGACGATTCGCGGCACACTGAAGCGGTGATCGACCACGTTGGGCGCTTGGGACAGGACCTCATCGCGATCGAGGGACGCCTCGACGATGTCGGCCCGGAGCACGTTGACCAGACCGAGCGGGTGCGCCGTCGGCTCGAGGTCGTGGACATCGAGAGCGGCGACGTCCCGGGCGTGGTCGAGCACGCTGCGGAGCTGCTCGGTGAACCGGGAGACCTCGTCGTCGGTCAGGGTGAGGCGGGCGAGGTTGGCGATCTTGACGACGTCATCGGTCCCGATCGGTGTGGCGTCGCTCATGCGTCTCCCTTGGTGATCAGGCGCTCGACGAACGCCGCTGCCTGGTCTTCGATCAGTGAGGCGTCATGGTCGAGCGTCGCAACGTGGTAGCTGCGCTCGAGCACGATCTGCTCGATGGGCCCCGACGTGTGGGCCATCAGGTGGTCTCCGTTCGACGGTGTCACCACGTGGTCCTCCTTGCTCGAGAGCAGGAGGATCGGGCACGAGATCGCATCGAGGGCGGCGGAGACCTCGTCGACGGCGGCGAAGAGCGAGCTCAAGCACGCCACAGGTGTCGACGGGTAGGCACGCTCCTCGATGCCCTCCTTGGCGATGTCTGAGCCGATCGCGTCGATCGACTCGATGCCGGCATCCAGGAGGGCCTTGAGGCCGTCGGTCATCTCGTCACCCAGCGGCTCGACAAGTGGGTTGATGAGCACGAGTCCGGTGAGCTCGGGGTGACGTTCGGCCAGCCAGCACGACAGGGTTCCGCCCATCGAGAGCCCTGCGACCACGACGTGCTCGGTCCGAGCGGCGAGCGACTGATACGCCGCCTCGGCCGCATCCGCCCAGTCCTCGAACCGGGTGACCATGAGGTTCTCGACGGAGGTGCCGTGGCCCGGGAGCAGGGGCATCTCGACGCTGAAGCCCTCGTTCGCCATGCGCTCGGCGATCCCTCGCATCGAGAACGGGCTCCCGGTGAAGCCGTGGAGAACGAGAACGCCCGTCGGACCGCCGACGACGGACAGAGGTTCACAGCCTGGAAGGACAGGAGCAGTCATGGCTCCTGATGCTACCGGCGGGGCTACCCTCTGAGGAAAGCGACGAAAGGTTGATGGATTCGTGGGTTTTCAATTCTTGAGCGACGAGTGGATCACGGCGGTCAAGTCGCTGCGCGACGAGCACCCTGACGTCGGATCATCCATCCCGGTCACCGTTCGGATGAACCTGGTCGTCACCGAGGCTCCGGCAGGGTCAGACATCATCGCCCACGTCGACACCACCAACGGCCCTCTGGTGGTCGAGGTCGGCCACCTCGAGGATCCCGATCTCCACGTCACGGTCGACTTCGTGACCGCTCGAGCGCTGCTGGTCGAAGGAAACCCCCAGGCCGCCATGACGGCGTTCATGACCGGGAAGATCCGGGTCGAGGGCGACCTCGCCAAGCTGATGGCGGTCCAGGGTGCCGCTCCGGACCCAGCGGCGCTGGCCTTCTCGGAGAAGATCCGAGAGCTCACCGACTAGGAAGACGCCCGGCGTCAGATGCCGGCGTCGAGGACCAGTGGTCCCTCTGCCCGGCCGCGGGGGACCGATCGGATGGAGAACGCGCACACCACGCCGACCAGGCAGACCATCGCCCCAATGGCGAACGGGAGGTGGAAGGTCGACAGCAGGGCGCTCGCCTGGTTCGAGCCGAGCAGCCCGCGCCTCTTGGCGACCCCCTGCTGGATCATGACCAGGACCTGGATCCCGGCGACCTCGCCCACCTGCATGGCCAGCATCTGGGCCGCGGACATGACCCCCATCTCGTCCATGCTCACCTGGTTGGCCATCAGCGACGAGGTCGATGGGAGGGCGACGCCCATGCCGAGGCCGCTCAAGATGAGCGCCAGGATCACCACGACGTTCGAGGTCTGCGATGCCATCAGGGCGAAGATGACCAGCGATGTCGTCAGCGCGATCGTCCCGATGATGGTGGTCGTCCGCTCCCCGATCTTGACCGCCATGTACCCGGCGATCGGGGAGCAGATACCGAAGGCGAGCGGCCGGGCGATCGCCAGGGCACCGACCTGACCGACGCTGTAGCCGTATCCCTCCTCCATGAGGAGGGGGAAGAGGTAGAACGCCCCGAAGTAGGCGAAGTTCGACGTCGCCCTGATCACCATGGGCAGGACGAAGTTCCGCTTGGAGAAGTACGCCGCAGGGATCAAGGGGTTCTTCGCCGTCCGGATCCGTCGGACGAAGACCACGAGCGCCCCCGCTGCGATGATCCACGATCCGAGGACCGCCGGTGACGACCACCCCTGGGAGGGGGCGAGGGAGAGGGCGAGCATGATCCCCGCCACCCCGATCGACAGGCTCGTCGAACCGAGCCAGTCCATCGTCTTGAAGTTCCGCCTCGCCCCCTCTCGCTTCGCCGCGAGCTCCTCAGGGGTCCCCTTGCGGACGGGAAGGACGATGGCGACGAAGCAGAACGCCACGAGGAGCACCACGAGCTGGATCCAGAACAGGGCTCGCCACCCGAAGTACTGGATGACCGGCGCCCCGATCGAGACCCCGAGCACTGGACCACCTGCTCCGGCCAAGGACCACCACCCCATGGCCTTGACCCGGTCCTCGGGTCGGAACGTGATCATGATCAGCGCCATCGATGCGGTCCCCGTCGCCGCCCCCTGGATCCCGTCAAGGGTGCGGGCGCCCAGGAGCAGGACGACGCTCGGCGCCAGGGCGGTCAGGATGGCAGAGACCATCGCCCCCACGAGGCCGAAGAGGTAGAGCCGGCGGTGACCGAAGATGTCACCGGCCTTGCCGAGCAACGGAGCGGCGAGGCCGTAGGCGAGGAGCGGCCCGGTCATCGTCCACGTGAGGACGGTGATCGAAGTGTGGAACTCGCTGGAGACCTTGGGCAGCGAGACGATGAAGACGGTGAAGGTGAAGTTGAGCGCCAGCACTCCGGCCAGGAGTGCGCTCAAGACCCACCACTGATAGCGATCCGATGTGAGGGCACGGTGCTGCGCCTTGGTTCGCAGCATGGCGAACCAGTTCAGATCCGAGCTGGCCTCGCTCCCGCTGACGCCGAACTCGAACCCACCCGGGTCGTTCGCCGGATCGAGGAGTGCTTCGGTGGAGTCCCGCTCGAAGTGACGCTGCGGCGCCCCGAGATCAGGAGAACGGGGCTCCTCTGGGTTCACGCGCCTAGCCGGTGCATCTCCGCCTGCAGCTCGGCCACCGTCCAGCGGTCGTCCTTCTCCAAGGACTCGGTCAGGGTCCAGCCCTGGAAGTTGCGCACCGTCCCACCCTTGACGTAGAAGACGCGTCCCGTGGCGGGGCAGGTCGACGTGGCGAGATACGCCACCAGCGGTGAGATGTTCGCCGGGTCCCACTTGTCGAACTTCGAGGCGTCTTCGGGGGCGACGACGATGTCGGCGAGACCAGGGGCCGACTCGGTCATCCGGGTGCGAGCAGCGGGAGCGATGGCGTTCACCCGCACGCCGTATCGAGAGAGCTCTTGGGCTGCGATGACCGTCAGCGCGCCGATGCCCGCCTTGGCCGCGCCGTAGTTGCCCTGACCGACCGCACCGATGAGCCCCGACGTCGAGGACGTGTTGACGATCGCAGCATTGACCCCGACGCCGGCCTTGGTCTGGTCACGCCAGTAGTTGGCGGCGTGGTGGAGCGGAGCGAAGTGGCCCTTGAGGTGGACGTGAATCACAGCGTCCCACTCGTCTTCGGACATGTTGACGAGCACCCGGTCACGCAGGTTCCCGGCGTTGTTGACCAGGACGTGGAGGTCGCCGAATGACTCGACAGCCGTGTCGATGAGCCGCTTGCTCCCCTGCCAGTCCGCCACGTTGTCGTGGTTGGCGACCGCTTCCCCGCCCATGGCGAGGATCTCGGCGACGACCTGCTCTGCGGGAGTGCCCTCCTCACCCGAGCCGTCCAACGCTCCGCCGAGGTCGTTCACGACGACCTTGGCGCCTTCGGAGGCAAACAGAAGCGCGTGCTCTCGTCCGATCCCGCGCCCTGCGCCGGTGATGATGGCGATCCGCCCGTCAAGTGCTCCCACAGCCCTACCGTCCCTTTGTGTCGACGTCCAACAGGGAGGAGTCTACCGTCGCCTCAAGCAGCGACCCCGGTGGTCCTCACCACGGTCGACGTGGGCTCAGCGGGCAATCCCGCGCAGGCGGAACCACCAATCAGGGTCCCTGGCATGGGCGTGGAAGTGGTCGGGGATCTGGCGCATGACCCGGTCGTACGACCATCCCCCATCGCCGAACCGGCTGTCGGCGGCCTCCCCGAGACGGGCCAGCATGTAGGCCACCTCCTCGTCCGCAGGCTCGGTGCCGTGCAGGCGCCACACCACCATCGGGGTATCGCAGACCTCGCAGTCAGCGACCCAGCACGTCTCGTCGTCGAAGTACCACTTCGTGAGACGAGCTGCCTCGCACAGCTCACAGGGGCGTTCTGCGGCGCTCATCACGAGTTCAGCTTGATCGTCGATCCTGCGACGACCATCGTTCCTGACCCCGGTGAGGTCGACGTCACGATCTTGGCCGACGATCCGTTGAAGGATCCGTGGAGGCCCACTGCCTCCAGGGTCTTGATGGCATTGGCGACAGAGGTTCCGACCAGCCCCGAGGGGACGACGACGCCGACGCCGAGGCTCACGTACACCGTGACGGTCGAGCTCTTCTGCGCTCCGGTCCCCACGGCCGGGGACGTGCGAGTGACCTGCCCGGCGGGAACGGTCGTCGAGAACTCGTTCGCCTGGACCGGATTGAATCCGGCGGCAGTCAACGTCGCCGAGGCTTGGGCGAACGTCCCGGACACCGCGGGGATCGGGATGGGCGGCGGGCCCTTGGACAGGATGAGCTGGAGCGCCGAGCCGTACGCCACCGACGTGGGGTTCGCCGTCGTGCCCTGGGTGTAGCTGACCACCTGGTCAACCGGCACCGTCGAGCTGTACGTCGCTATCTCCGGCGGACACGTTCCCGTCAAATGCTGGGCGGTCAAGGCCGCCTGGGCCTGCGCGCAGGTGAGCGTGGCCAGCGGCGGCACGGGCACCGGCGGGAACCCCCGAGAGAGCACGAGGGTCACCGACGATCCCTGCTTCACGCTGATCCCGGGACGAGGCTGCTGAGAGATCACGTGCCCTTGAGGGACCTTGATCGAGTAGATCGCCGGGGCGAACACCACCGAGAGGTGGTCTGCGCTCAACATCGCCCGTGCCTTGGCGTTCGGCTGGTCGATCACCGACGGGACCGACACCGACGGCACGAACACCTTGGTGGCGAACGCCACGCCCACGAGGCCAGCGATCAGAGCGACGACCAGGGCGACGATCCACGGCCAGCGGCGGCGGCGCCTCCCTCGGTGGTCGGGACCATCGAGACTCGTCGGTGGGGCGGCGATGACCGTCGGCGCCAGAGGGTTCGCCGAGGATCTCATCGTCGTGACCCCGGCCCGCGCTGGACCGCTCACCACGGGGGTCGCCTGCGTGAGCTCATCAGCCGACGGGGCTCGGAAGCCGATCCCGGTGGTCGTCACCACGGTCTCCCCGAGATCTGTGATGGCGTCGTGGCGACTCAGGATCGGGATCGGCAGCGGTGGAGGAAGGAGGGCCTCGACCGACGCGAGGCGCCGCTCGAGCTCCTGGGCGTCGAGCCTCAGCACCGGATCCGGATCGGTCGCTTCGGACAGCACCGCGTCAAGAGGCCCAAGGAGGGGGTTGTGCGGCAGGGACTGGCCGAGCCGGGCTTGAAGCGAGGCCAGCGGGGTGTCACCAACGAAGGGGAGCTCTCCGGTCATCGCTTCGTAGAGGACCAGCCCGAGCGAGTACACGTCGGCCTTCCCGTCAACGGGGAGGCCCTCTGCCTGTTCGGGCGATGCGTAGCGGACGGTCCCGATCATCGCCCCAGCCGGTTCGGTCCAGGTCGCTTCGGCGAGAGCACGGGCCACGCCGAAGTCGGTGATCCGAAGCCTCCCCTCGTCGTCGAAGAGGAGGTTCGCTGGCTTCACGTCGCGGTGAACGAGCCCCCGGAGGTGCGCATAGGCAAGCCCTGCGGCAGCCTGCTGGCCGACGAGCCCGGCCTGTTCAGGCGTCAGGCGGACCCCGGCGGCGAGGACATCGCTGAGAGATCCTCCCGCGAGGAACTCGGTCACCAGGAACGGCACCGAATCCTCCTCACCCCAGTCGTAGACCTGGAGCACGTTCGGATGGTTCAGAGCAGCGACGGCGCGGGCCTCAGCACGGAAGCGCTTCAGGAACGCCTGGTCGTCAGCGAGGGCAGGCTGAAGCAGCTTGACCGCCACCCAGCGTTCAAGCGTGGTGTCCTCAGCCAGGTACACGTTGGCCGAAGCTCCTGTCCCGAGAAGAGAGATCAGCCGATAGCGGCCATTGAGGACTTTGCCGATGGAGTCAGAGGAATCTTGCATGAAGGTGGCTCTAACTTACCGACCCCACTGGTGAGGTCGGTGGACGCCAGTTCAGCCCGTCGGGATCTCTCCCGTGACCAGGAGCTCCCCGAAGCGCTCCGCGGGCACCATCGGGATCCCGAGAGCCTCCGCCTTGGTGACCTTCGAGGCCCCCGGTGCGTCGCCGACGACGACGCAGAAGGTCTTCTTCGAGACCGATCCGGTCGCCTTTCCTCCCGCCAGCTCGACGGCGGCGTCAGCTTCTTCCCTGGTCATCGAGGGCACCGCCCCAGTGACGACCACGGTCCGGCCCGTGAGCGGCCCCTCGCGTGTCGACGCCACGCCCCCGCCGGGCTCGGTCGTCGTGAGGCCGAGAGCGACGAGCCGGTCGAGCACGAGGCCGTTGGTGGGGTTCGCCATGAAGCGAGTCACCGATTCAGCGATGATCGGCCCGATCCCCTCGATCGAGCTCAGCTCCTCGCCACCAGCCGAGCGGACGGCGGCCAGATCCCCCATCGCCCGCGCCACCTGCTTGGCGCCGGTGGGACCGAGATGACGGACGCCGAGTCCCACCAGCAGCCGGCTCAGCGGCTGGTCTCTCGACGCGTCGATGGCGCCGAGCAGGTTGGCCGCCGAGAGCTCCCCCATCCCCTCCAAGACGGAAAGCTGCTCCGCCGTGAGCTCGTAGAGGTCGGCGACGTCGGCGACCAGACCAGCGGCCGTCAGGCGCTCGACGACCTTCTCCCCGAGGCCCTCGATGTCCATGGCCGACCGAGAGGCGAAGTGCGAGAGGCGCTGGTCGCGCTGGGCAGAGCAGTCGAGATTGACGCAGTAGGTGTCTGACTCGCCCTCCAACCGGACGAGAGGGCCATCGCACGTCGGGCAGTTGGTCGGGAACGTCCAGACCGACGGCCTCTTCTTCATCGGATCCAAGACCGGACCGACGACCTCTGGGATGACGTCACCGGCCTTGCGGACGATGACCGTCTCACCGGGCCGGACATCCTTGATCACCACCTGGTCCTGATTGTGCAGCGTGGCAAAGGTCACGGTCGACCCGGC
Source organism: Acidimicrobiales bacterium (assembly GCA_017883125.1). Lineage (GTDB taxonomy): Bacteria > Actinomycetota > Acidimicrobiia > Acidimicrobiales > RAAP-2 > CAIUMH01. The sequence goes on along the minus strand of JADGOD010000167.1, from coordinate 2,514 downwards.
GACGACGACGGGCTTCAAGACGGCGTAGGGGGTCGCCCGCCCGGTTCGCCCGATCGAGACCTCGATGTGGACGAGGGTGGTCGCCTGCTCCTCGGGAGGGAGCTTGCGTGCCAGCGCCCAGCGAGGCGCCCGGCTCGTCGACCCGGCTCTGGACCGGAGCTCGACGTCGTCGAGCTTGATCACGACCCCATCGACGTCGTAGGCGAGATCGTGGCGCTGCGCCTCGAGCTCGTGGCCTCGCTCGATCACCGCGTCGAGCCCGACCACCGAGACGATGTCGGGCGAGATGGGGAGGCCTGCATGGTGCAGCGCGTCCAGAGCAGCCCGGTGGGAGGAGACCTCGAAGGGACTCGACGGGGCCACCCCCTCGAGACGGCCGATCTGGTAGGCGAGGAACGCCAGGGGTCGGGTGGCCGTCACACTCGGGTCCTTCTGACGGAGCGAACCTGCTGCTGCGTTGCGCGGATTGGCGAACTCCTTCGCGCCCACCAGGCGCTGATGCTCGTTCATCGACTCGAAGGCCGCGGTCGGGAGGTAGACCTCGCCTCGGATCTCGAGGACCTCGGGGACCGGGCCGTTCGTCCGATCGAGCTCCATGGGCACGGTGGCGATCGTGGCCACGTTGGCCGTGACGTCTTCCCCGGTGACCCCATCGCCTCGGGTGGCTGCCTGGCTGAAGATCCCGCCGACATAGGTGACCGACATGGCCACACCGTCGATCTTGGGCTCGACGGAGAAGCGCAGATCGTTCACGTCTTCGCGATCGAGGGCCCGGGCCAGCCGGAGGCCCCACGCGTGGATCTCCTCGTCATCAAACGCGTTGTCCAGGCTCATCATCGGGACCTGGTGGGTCACCGGCGAGAAGAGCGACGACGGTGCCGCCCCGACCCCTTGGGTCGGGCTCGACTCGCTCGCCAGCTCCGGGTACTCCGATTCGAGCCGACGCAGCTCGACGACGAGACGGTCGTAGTCGGCATCGGGGATCTCAGGCGCGTCGAGCACGTGGTACCGCTCGTTGTGGTGAGCGATCAGCGACCGCAGGGCGTCGACCCGGTCGGAGGGCTCCGTGGGCAGACCGTCCAGGATCATCCGGACACCCTGACGCTGCCCACGACCCGGTCGGGGTCTTCGGGGTCGTAGAAGGCCGCCGTCTGCCCGGGTGCAACGGGAGAGATCCCGGAACCGAACGTCACCTGCGTGCTCTCCCACGTGCAGGCGACGGCCTGGCCGTGGGCGCGGACCTGGACGAGGAGCGCCGCTCCTGGCTCTGGGACCTCGTCCACCCAGGTCGCCGAGTCCGGGTCGAGGACCAGCTCGGTGCGCTCGGACTCCTCAGGAGGAGCCACCATCACCGCTCCTCGATCCGGGCGCACGCCGATGACGACCCGGCGTCGCCCTTCATCGTCGAGTCCGAACCCCTTGCGCTGCCCGACGGTGACCAGCTCGACGGCGTCGACGGCTCCCACGACTCGCCCGGTGGAGGCTTCGATCACCTCTCCGGGGGTCAGCGTCGCCCGCTGGGAGAGGAACCCCCGGCGCCCTGCACCTGACTCGATGAAGCAGACGTCCTGGCTCTCCGCCTTCCTCGACGTCCGCAGACCCCGCCGGAGCGCGTGGTCGCGCACGTCGGACTTGGTCATCTCCCCCACCGGGAGCACGATCGAATCGAGCTGGGCGCTGGTGAGCATCGACAGCACGTAGGACTGGTCCTTGGCCTGATCGAGCCCGCGTCGCAGTGAGGGGCCACCTGGGTCCCGTGTGATGCGAGCGTGATGGCCGGTGGCCAGCGCCTCGAAACCCAGTCGCCGGGCGGCAACCAGGAGGGCGTCGAACTTGAGGTGGCGGTTGCACTCGATGCACGGGTTGGGCGTGCGACCCTCGAGGTGGTCGGCGACATAGGGAGCGACGACCTTGGCCTCGAACTCGTCGGCCATGTTGAAGACGTGGTGATCGACGCCGAGCTGCGCCGCCACCTGACGCGCGTCTTCAACGTCTTCGACCGAGCAGCATCCTGAATCCGATGGCCCACCCCAGAGCTTGAGCGTCACCCCCGTGACCTCGTGACCTTGGACCTGCAGGAGCGAGGCGGCGACGGAGGAGTCCACTCCCCCCGACATTGCGACCATGATCTGCACGCTTGAGATTCTGCCACCCCCTTTCGGGAGTCTCCGCCGATCAGCGGCGCAGGTGGTTGAGGGCGCTCTCGGCGGCGAGCAGCGCCGCATCGATATCGGCATCGGTCGTCGACGGTGCCAGCGTGAGGCGAAGCGAGCCTCTGGCACGCCGTTCGTCGATCCCCATGGCGACCAGGACGTGGCTAGCCTGGGGAGCGCCCGAGGCGCATGCAGCCCCAGCGGCGGCGCAGATCCCGGCTCGGTCGAGGAGGACGAGGATCTCTTCGCTGCGGACCCCCTCGATGGTGACGTGGCAGTGGCCCGCCAGCCGCGGTGCTCCCTGAGCGGTGACCGTGACCCCGCTGAGGGCCATCAGCCCGGACTCCAGGCGGTCCCTTCG
>JADGOD010000166.1 GCA_017883125.1 Acidimicrobiales bacterium | reverse complement strand
CCGTCTGGGAGGCGCAGTTCGGCGACTTCGTCAACGGGGCAGAGATCATCATCGACAACTTCTTGGTGGCCGCCGAAGACAAGTGGGGCCAGCTCGACGGGCTGGTGATGCTCCTTCCTCACGGCTACGAAGGCCAGGGCCCTGAGCACTCGAGTGCCCGCCTGGAGCGGTTCTTGACGCTCTGTGCGAGGAACAACCTGCGCGTGGCGATGCCATCGACCGCTGCGCAGTACTTCCACCTGCTCCGATCCCAGGTCCGCCGGGAGCACCAGACGCCGCTCATCGTCTTGACGCCGAAGTCGCTGCTCCGGTCCGAGATGACCCGATCGGCGGTCGACGAGTTCACGCACGGCGCGTTCCAGCCCGTGCTTGGAGATCCCGAGGCCGATACCGACTCGGTCACCAGGGTCGTTCTGGCTTCCGGGAAGGTCGCTCACGAGGCGATCCAGCGTCGCTCCGCACTCCGGGAGAAGGGCGATGCGGGAGCCAGCGAGCTGGCCATCGTGCGGATGGAGCAGCTCTACCCCTGGCCTGATGACGCCCTCGAGGCCGTCCTCGGCACGTATCGGAACGCCACCGACCTGGTGTGGCTCCAGGAGGAGCCTGAGAACATGGGAGCGTGGCCCTTCGCCCACCATCAGCTCCACCGGGTCATGCGCGATCGGCTCACCTTGCACCATGTGGCCCGGGCAGAATCGGCCAGCCCAGCCACCGGGAGCGGCCTCGTCCACCACGCCGAACAGGCCGATCTGCTTGATCGGGCGATCGGTGAACTGTGAGGCTCACCCCGTTGAGCCCCTCAGAGTGATTGACTGAACCAGATATGGCTTCTGCACACGTCGTCGTCGACGGCTCGAACCTGGCTACCGAGGGCCGTACGCTTCCCAGCCTCGCCCAGCTGGAAGAGGCCGTCGGCTCATACCAAGAAGAGCACCCTGACGCAGAGATGATCATCGTCGTCGACGCCACGTTCGAGCACCGTGTCGATCCCTCCGAGCGAGATCGGCTCAAGGAGGCTGAGCTCAATGGCGAGGTCGTCGCCCCACCTGCCGGAGCGATCGGTCGAGGCGATGCGTTCGTCTTGAAGATCGCAGAGCGCACCGGAGCGGTGGTGCTCTCCAACGATTCGTTCCAGGAGTTCCACGGTGAGTATCCGTGGCTCTTCGAGGAGGGTCGCCTGGTCGGAGGGAAGCCGGTTCCCGGCGTGGGGTGGATCTTCACCCCGCGCAACCCGGTGCGGGGCCCGAAGAGCCGGGCTTCCACCAAGGCATCAAGTCGAAAGGCCTCCGTGGCCCCGACGAAGAAGCTCTCGGTCGTCCGGCCCGATGGTTCGTCGCCGAAGATCGGTGACGTGCTCACACCGGCTCTTCCACCACTCGTCGAGCGCAAGAACATCCGCGCCTACGAGCTGGCCAAGGAGCTCGGGATCGACAACAAGGCACTTCTCGCACTCGCCGCCACGGCAAAGGTGAAGGTGTCAAGCCACTCATCGGCGGTCAGCCCCGACGACGCGGACACCATCCGCGAGGCTGTCGCGTCCCGCAAGATCCGCGCCTACGAGCTGGCCAAGGAGCTCGGGATCGACAACAAGGCGCTTCTCGCACTCGCCGCAACGGCTCAGGTGAAGGTGTCGAGCCACTCGTCATCGATCCCCGAGAGCGACGCAGCGATCATCCGGAAGGTCGCCGAGCGCCTGGCATCGAAGGCTAAGACCGTTGCCGACGTCGTCGCTGCCGCCATGGAGGAGCCGACCCCACCGACCGACCAGCCGGCACCGGTGTCCCCTGCGTCGAAGCGCCGGCGTCGTCGTCGGCGAGGTGGTGACACCGAAGCTCCCGAGGTCCAGCCCGCAGCGACGCCCTCCTCGGCGGGTGGAGACAAGGCGGAGTCACGGGGCAGGGGAGCGAAGAAGGCACCGGCTGAGACCTCCAAGGGACGGGGTCGCAGGGGATCGGGCGATGCCGAGGTCGGTCCTGGCAACGAGCCCCTCGATCTCGTGACCTTCCTGGCCACCTACGATGCCGGTTCCGTGGTGGACGGGACGGTCGTCGCCTTCACGAGCCACGGGGCGATGGTCGATGTCGCACTCAGCGATGACCGGGTGTTCCACTGCTACATCCGGACCGCCCGTCTGGGCGACCCGCCGCCGACGAAGGCTCGCGACGTGCTGCCGAAGGGCTCGTCGCACAAGTTCCGGGTCGTGGCCATCGATGTCTCTCGCCGGGTGGCTGAGCTGGAGCTGAGCACGGACAAAGGAGCGAAACGACGTGGATCCCGCTGAGCTGATCCCCCACAGGGCACCGTTCCTCCTCCTCGACGAGATCACGGAGATCGTACCGGGAGAGGTCGCACGCGGGACGTGGCACCTCACGGGCGATGAGTGGTTCTTCGCCGGGCACTTCCCGGGGCGTCCCACCTTGCCGGGGGTCCTGATGATCGAGTCCCTTGCCCAGTGCGGAGCGGCCGCGGTGCTCGCTGATCCCCGCTATGTCGGCCGACTGCCCCTCTTCGGTGGCGTCGAGAGGGCGCGCTTCCGCCGCCAGGTCGTCCCCGGGGAGACCCTCGAGCTCGAGCTGACGGTGACCCAGCTCTCAGCGCGCGCCGGTAAGGGGACCGGGAAGGCGACGGTTGACGGGAAGACCGCCTGTGAAGCCCAGCTGCTCTTTGTGATCGTCGACGCTCAGGCGGGCTAGATGCGTCTCGCAACGTGGAACGTGAACTCGCTCAACGTGAGGCTTCCTCGAGTCGAAGAGTGGATCGGTCGTCAAGAGCCTGACGTGCTCTGCCTCCAAGAGACGAAGCAGTCTGATGAGAAGTTCCCGTTCTCGACGTTTGCTGACCTCGGCTACGAGGCGGTCCACCACGGCGAGGGGCGCTGGAACGGTGTGGCGATCGTGAGCCGGGTCGGGCTCGACGACGTGACGATGGGTTTCGGCGCCAGCGAGGACGAGCTGGGGGCTCGCCTCATCAGTGCGACCTGCGGGGGAGTCCGGATCATGAGCGCCTACGTCCCGAACGGGCGATCGCTCGATTCTGAGCACTACCAGGCCAAGCTGCGCTGGCTCGAACGGCTGCGCACCGTCTTGGCCGCGGAGCCCGACGGGGCCCAAGTGGCGGTTCTCGGGGACTTCAACGTCGCTCCGAACGATGCCGACGTCTGGGACGTGAGCGAGCTGGAGGGCATGACCCACGTCAGCGATCCCGAGCGTCACGCCCTGAGCGAGCTCGAGGCGATCGGCTACGAGGACGTCTTTCGCCGCTTCCACCCAGAGGGCGGGATCTTCTCGTGGTGGGACTACCGCGACGGCGCATTCCACAAGGGCCATGGGATGCGGATCGATCTGGTCTTCACGTCACCGGATCTCTCGGCCCGAGCGGTGGGGGCCTTCGTCGATCGCGAGGCGCGCAAGGGCGTCAAGCCTTCAGATCACGCTCCCGTGGTCCTCGACGTCGAGTAGACCGAGCCTGATCAGCCCCGGCGTCGGGGTGTCTCCTCAGTCGCCTCCTGCTCCGCCTTGCGTCGCAGGAGCTGGTGACGAAGCGCAGAGACCCTGGCCACGCTCGACGCGGACGGTGACGGCCTCTGGAGTGCGGCCAACTCGGCCAGGGCTTGATCGAACGGGTCGAGGTACGGCGAGCGTCGCCGAGGCGGAGCTGAGGACGACTCATCTCCATCTCGTCGCGCTGCCCAGGTGACGACGAGGTCACGCTCTGCCCGGGTGAGCGCCACGTGGAGGAGACGCCGCTCCTCGTCCATCGCTTCGGGCGACGACGCCGCGGCATGGGGCACCATCCCGTCGGCGGCACCGACGACGAAGACGGTGGGCCACTCGAGGCCCTTCGCTCGATGGAACGTTCCAAGCGCCACCGCATCGCTTCGAGGAGGGGCCTCGGAGCCGGGACGAGCGGCGTCTGTGGGGCTCCGCACATCGCTGGCACGGCTGAGGTCGGGAGCCAGGCGCTCCGCGGGCACTCCGGCAGCCGCAAAGGCCTCTTCGAAGGCATCGAGCTGCGCATTGGTTCGCGCCAGGACGGCGATCGATCTCCAGCGGCCGTTCGGTCCCCGCATCGACCGGGAGCGGCTCGCCACGTAGGCGGCCTCGGCTCGGTCGTCTGAGATGGCGACGATCTCGGGGATCGAGCCGCCCTGCTGCGTCGATCGGGTCTCACGCTGGTCGCTGGCGGGCAGGACCGCCGCTGCTGCAGCGACGATCTCGGGAGTCGAGCGATGGTTGGCGTCGAGGACGATCAGTCGGGTCCCGTCGAATCGCTGGTTCAGGTTCCGGAGCAGCGTGGGGTTCGCCCCGTTGAATCCGTAGATGGACTGGTTCGGGTCACCGACGCAGAACAGGGTGGTGGTCGGGGTCATGAGGCGCTCGACGAGCTCGAACTGCATCGGGTTGACGTCCTGGAACTCGTCGACGAGGACGTGGCGGCTTCTCCAGTGGATCGCCTCAGCGAACCTCGGATCTTCGAGGGCCCGGTTCGCCTCGAGGATCAGGTCGTCGAAGTCCAGAAGGCCCTGGCTCCGCTTCGACTTCTCGTAGCGCTCCCACACCAGAGCGACGGTGTCTGCACCGAGGCTCGGGCGACGTCGGGCCTGCCGAGCGGCGTCGGAGTAGCTCTCGGGGGTGAGCCCGACGGACTTCGCCCACGTGACCTCGGTGTCCAGCTGCGCTCCGGCCCTGTCGTTGCGGATCGTCGGGAAGGTGGCCGCGACCCGGGCCAGCGCACGACGCCGATCGGTGATCAGCTGCGGCGGCCCCTGCCCGCGCTCAGCTCGCGAGATCTCGATGAGCTCGAGGGCGGTTCGGTGGAAGGTTCCGGCTCGGACCCCTTCGACACCGAGCTTCCACAGCCGGCGTCGGAGCTCTTGGGCTGCCTTGCGCGAGAAGGTGACCACCAAGATGTGAGAGGGGTCGACGCCTTCGTCGACGAGGCGGGCCACCCGGAGGGTCAACACCCTCGTCTTCCCCGCCCCCGCTCCGGCGTAGACGGCGACCCGGGACTCGGGAGCGAAGACGGCGTCGGACTGCAGGGAGGTGAGCCGCGCGTACGGATCGACTCCCCGGTGCGCGTCGGCTCTCATGGGTGCCACCGTAGCCAGGGTGCCCACCGGGGATTGCCAAGGTGGGCGCCAGAGGGTCGGTAGGGTGGCTGCGGTCCCATGTTTCCCGTCTCTCGCCCGCCTCGCCGTCCCTCAGTGGTGCCCGCTCGGTACCCATGCTGAGCAGCTTCGCCGGCACCACGCTGTTCGGAGAGCGCCACGGGTCGGCCCCGCTCTCGGTCTTGGCCCTCCACGGATGGGGTCGAACTCACACGGACTTCGACCGTGTGCTCGCCCCTGAGGGCGAGCCAGCGCTCGATGCGGTGGCGCTCGACCTCCCGGGCTTCGGCGCGTCGCCGGGACCCGACCGCGCCTACAGCTCGATGGATTTCGCCCGAGCGGTGGCGCCGGTGCTCGATGAGGCATCGTCCCCGGTCGTCCTGGTCGGCCACTCCCACGGGGGTCGGGTGGCAGTCTGCTTGGCGGCGCTCAGACCTGAGTCCGTCAAGGCGATCGTCCTCATCGGGGCGCCAGTCCTCCTCCGGGCTCATCGCTCCACGCCGACGTTGGCGTACCGGACCATGCGGCGGCTCCGTCACTTCGGTCTCGTCTCCGAGGGTCGCATCGAGGCGTACCGCCGCCGGCATGGATCAGCGGACTACAGGTCCGCCGAGGGGGTCGTCCGCGACACCTTGGTGACGGTGGTGAACGAGTCATTCGAGAACGAGCTCCGAGGGCTTCGATGTCCTGTGGTGCTCCTCTGGGGACACGACGACCTCGACGTGCCGGTCGAGGTCGCCGAGCGGGCGAGGGACCTCATCGGGATCGACCTCGAGCCGGCGTCCCGCCCGCGGGTGACGCTTCGGGTGCTCGACGGCGTCGGCCACCTCGTCCCGACCGTGGCACCCGCTGAAGTGACGCGAGCGATCCGCGAGGCGGCACAGTGAGAACGGCGATGGTGGTGGTGGCCGTGGCGCTCGGGGCCCTCGGCGCGTCGGTGGCGGGACTCAGATGGCTCCGGGTCTCCCAGCGCGAGCACTATCTCGCCGGGTCGTCGACACGGTTCGCCATCCGGTGGTGGCGCTCCACGGCGCTCAACGCCCTGCTGGTCGTGGTCGGCCTCGCCGGTGCTCTCGTGGCGATCTGGGTGCCGCTCGCCGCCTGCGTCACTGCGGGGGTGGTGATCTTCGGCCCGCGTGGATTGACCGTGCGAGGTCGAACCTCCACGCTGTCGTGGACCAGGCGGCTCAAGACTCTGGCCGCGGTGACCGGTTCGCTCAGCGTCGTGGTTCTCGGTACCGGGATACTCCTGGGCGTCGGCCCGGAGGTTGCGGCTCTCGTCGCACTCGGCATCCCGCTCCTCGTCGATGCGGCCGCGGCACTCCTCGCCCCGATGGAGGCACGGGCGTCAGAGAAGTTCGTCAGCGACGCGAAGCACCGCTTGGAGCGCGTCCGCCCTCGGGTCGTCGGGATCACTGGGTCGTACGGGAAGACCTCGACGAAGAACCACCTCACCACGCTGCTCGGCACCGATCGAGCGGTGGTCCCGAGCCCCCGCTCGTTCAACAACCGGGCCGGGCTGGCCCGAGCGATCAACGAGAACCTGGCCGAGGGCACGGATGTCTTCATCGCTGAGATGGGGACCTACGGTCCTGGTGAGATCGCCGAGATGGTGGCGTGGTGCCCTCCGCAGATCGCCGTCCTCACGGCTATCGGCCCGGTCCACCTGGAGCGCTTCGGGTCGCTGGATGTCACGCTGGCGGCCAAGGCGGAGATCACGGCATCAGCTGAGGTGGTGGTGCTGAACGCCGATGACGAGAGGCTGGCCGGACTCGCCGCAGAGATCCCCTCGTCGGCCCGTGTCCTCCGGACGAGCGCGTCGCACCGTGATGCCGATGTCAGCGTCGTCGAGCACGGCGGGACCTGGGAGATCTCGACTCAAGGAACGGTCCAGGCCACGGTTCCCGTGATCCAGGGCGTCCAGGCGGGCAATGTCGCATGCGCGCTGGGAGCTGCCATCGCGCTCGGGACCGACCCTCATGTTGCTGCGGAGCGGGTCGCCAACCTTGTGGCGGTCGAGAACCGGCTCACCTCGGTGAAGGCACCGAGCGGTGTGACGGTGATCGACGACACGTTCAACTCCAACCCGGCCGGTGCAGCCGCTGCGCTCGACCTGATCCGACGCCTTCCCGTCGATGGTCGTCGGGTGGTGGTCACCCCGGGCATGATCGAGCTCGGAGAGTGCCAGCGAGCCGAGAACGAGGCCTTCGCCCGATCGGCGGCAGAGATCGCCGACGTCGTCGTCATCGTGGGCAGGACCAATGCGGCGGCGCTCGAGGCGGGGGCCCGGCAGGTTCCCGATGCCGAGGTTCGCCGGGTGAGGACTCGCGAGGAGGCCGTGAACTGGGTGCGGGCCTCGTTGGGTCTGGGTGACGCCGTCCTCTACGAGAACGACCTTCCTGACCACTACCCTTAGACGATTGGGAGCAGACGCAGGGGCGTCTGGGGCAAAGGAGAGTGACCAGGGTGAGAGACGTCGCAGTCCTCTTCGGTGGACCATCGCCGGAGCATGACGTCAGCGTGCTGACGGGACTCCAGGCAGCCCATGAGCTGCTCCGTGCCGGCCGCCGTGTGATCGGCATCTACTGGACCAAGATGGGCACGTTCGTCGAGATCGACCCCTCTCTCGAAGCGGGAGCGTTCGTCGATGGGGCGCCAAAGGGGTCGACACCCCTGACGCTGTCGGTCGGTGAACCCGGGGGCTTCGTGGCCGAAGGCGGCCGACTCCGGGGAGCGAGGACCCTTGAGATCGACGCCATCGTGCTCTGCACCCACGGCGGGCCTGGTGAGGACGGAACCCTCCAGGGGGCACTCGATCTCGCGGGGATCCCCTATACGGGACCGAGCGTGGCTGGCGCTGCCCTGGGAATGGACAAGCTGGCCTTCGGCTCGGTCATGGTCGGGGCCTCGATCCCCAGCCTGCCGAGGGTGCAGCTGGCTGAGTCGACGACGGAGGTCGGCTTCGGGGGGCCCTACATCGTGAAGCCCCGCTTCGGGGGTTCGTCGATCGGCATCGACGTCGTGGCAGATCTCGATGTGGCGGTCGCCCGCCTCGGGGTGAACGTCCATCTGGCCAATGGCGCTGTCCTCGAGCCCTATCGGCCCGACCTCGCCGACCTGCAGATCGCTGTGCGTACGTCGCCAACCCGTCAGCTCAGCGCGGTCGAGCGACCCCTGCGCTCGGGAGCGGGTGCCGGAGAGATCCTCGGCTACGCCGACAAGTACGTGGGCGGGGAGGGGATGGCAAGCGCTCCCCGGGAGCTCCCCGCTCAGATCTCTGAGGCACGACGGGCGGAGATCGAATCGCTCGCTCACCGGGTCGCAGAGGTCACGGGCATCCGCGGGGTCACCAGGATCGACTTCCTGGCCAACGACGATGAGCTCTACGTCAACGAGATCAACACGATCCCGGGATCCCTGGCCAGGTACCTCTTCATCGAGCCGCCGGTGCCGTTCCTCAGCCTCCTCGATGACCTGGTGGCGGAGGCGAAGAGCGCTCCGACCCATCGCTACAGCGTGGCGGGTGCCGACGGACTCGTGCTGCGCGGCGCGGCATCCATCGCGGCGAAGCTGGCCTGAGGATCGGGATCCTCGCCGAGCTGTCTGCGAAGCTCGGCGTAACGGCGCTCGATCGCCGGGCTCGGCCAGCTGCCTGGATCGATCTCGTCGACCAGGCGGGCCATCTCGCTGAACGCTCGGCGGAGGCCGTCGGGATCTCCGTGGGCTGCCGCCACCTCGATGGCTGCCTCTGCCAGCGACTCTGAGAAGGGAACGACCATCTTGGCCCTGGCGAGGCCTGTGGTGGCCAGCTCCGTGTGCCCTTGTTCCAGAGCCAGCGCGACCATGCGGCACGTCGCCGACTCCACGAGGGATTCGAGGCGCCCCCGATGCCCCTCGGCGTCGAACCACTCGTAACCAGCGAGGACGGTGGCCATCGGTTCGGACTCGATCAGCTCGACGGCCGCACGAAGGAGCGCAAGGGCCTCTTCGTCACCTTCGGCCGTCGCGGCCATCGTGACGTAGGCGGCGAGCTGATCGACGTCGGTGGTCACCGAGGCGGAGATCCGGTAGAGCCCCTGGCGAGAGCCAGCGGGAAGTCGGGGAGCCCCCTCATGGTCCACTCCGAGGGAGCGCCGCGCCGCGCTGGCCACGTTGAAGAGGGTCTTGGCGGCAGCATCGGCCTCACTCGACCCGAGGACGCGGCTCCGGAGGCGATCGCTGGTCACTGCCTCCGGGTGGTGGAGGGCCAGGTAGGCGACGAGCTCGATGGCACGACGGGCCCGCTTCGGCTCGAGATCTGCACCGAGCCCGTCGATCCGAGGCTCCGAGGTCAGCAGCCTGACCACGACCTCGCCGATCGATGCACCCAGATCCGAATCGGGCTCCCCGTCCTCGCGGGGGGCTCCTGGTTCCTCCGCGAGCCCCGGTGCGTCACCGGCGGTCTCCTCTGGGTCGGCCAGCAGTTCCTCGGCCACCGGGGAGAGAAGGGCGGCGGGGAAGGTCACGTTCAGCGACCTGATGGTCACGCACCGGTCACCGATGAGGACGTCGGCATCATCGAGGCGGCGCATCACAGCGACGTCTCGCCCGTCGTGTGGGCCAGCCGGTCGATCACCGACCACGAACCGCAGCGAGCCACGCTCATCAAGCGCAGGATCGCTGTCACCATGGGGGTTCGAAGAGCCACCCAAGACCATGTGGCCCCAGATGAACTCCTCTTGGAGGTCCAGGGCGGCACCAAGGACGCTTGCCGCCTGGGCTCCCCCGAGCACGCCGTCGGCTCCTCGAGGGATGACCAGAGACCACGAGACCCCCTCGGCGTCACCCAGCGGGATGACAACCGCTGGGGCCT
>JADGOD010000165.1 GCA_017883125.1 Acidimicrobiales bacterium | reverse complement strand
GACCGGGTCTTGGACGAGCGATGGGACCCACCTGTCACGCTCGGCGTCCGACTCGTCAGCGTCGCCGCCGACTGCCTGCAGCACGCAGGACAGGCCGCGTATCTCCGGGGGCTGCTCGAGGGCTGAGCCCGAGGGTCCATCCGCGGTCGCGCAATGGCTGGACGTCGCCGCGTGGAGGTCGCACCCGGCTCCTCGGAATGGCGAGCGTGGTTCCGTCGCCCACCGGCACCACCGCAGCGCTGCGGTCGGTGAAGACCCTGACGAGCGAAGGCAGCCACCCGATGCGGACGTCGTGGCCATGCTCGATGCCACGAATCACCAGCCCATCTACGTCGTCACCTACTACCCCGAGGGCGGACTGATCGCCAAGGCGATGCTTGAGACGAAGTCGCCGGCGACGTGCTTGGCGGACTTCGGCGCCTATGACAACGGATTCGTGACGACCGCTGGTGTCGCTGCGGCTCAGAGCTGCCCGATCATCGGGGTACCGGCACCCGGAGACTTCCCCGGAGCGGCATCACTCGTTGTTGACTACCAGAAGGCCTTCGGTTCCGTGCCTGGGACGTGGGGACCCTACGCCTATGACTCGGTCCGGATCCTCGCTGACGCCGCGACCAAGGCCGGAAGCTTCGAGAGTGCTCCGCCCTCCCTGGCCCTCGGCGCCGAGAAGGGCTGGACGGGTTGGATTGGTTCGGTGACGTTCGACCCGGCGACGGGGACCCGGGTACCCGTCGCCGGTCGTGGTCGATGCCACCTCCGCGGACGGCACGCTGCACGTTGACCCGGCATGGACCGCAGTCACGGTCTTCGCGTACTGATCGCCAAGCCGTCGAGGCAGGGATCTCGCACGGCGATCTCATGGAGGTTCGGGTTCGGCTGTGCCGTGGACGTGCAAGCGAGAGCGGCTCTCGCTCAGCACCACACGCTCTTGACCTCATCGGGGGTGGCAGAGGAAGAGCCAGCGAGGAGCCAACAGAGAGTGGCCTGCGCCGCCGTCCGGTTGGAGGCGGCGAACGCACCCCCTTGAGAGGACCCGACGGCGCTTCGTCTCGACCCGATCCGATCAACGCGCCGCAGGAGGGGACTTTCGGCCCTATCCAATCCGGGGAGAAGTCCTTATCGTCATCCCTACGGTTCCGAAGACGGTTTCTGGATCGAGAATGCTTACGGAGGGGTCATGACGGACACACTGGATGCCACGCAAGTCGACGCCATCATGGGTGGACTGCAGATCGTCGATGCCGACAGCCACTTCGCCGAGCCGGCGGACCTGTGGACGTCCAGAGCGCCGGCGAAGTACAGGGATCGCGTCCCTCAGATCCGGACCGTCGACGGTCAGACGAGCTGGTTCCTCGACGGGCAGTTCTGGACCGGCCTCGGAGGCCACACGATCGCCAAGGGCCAGACCAAGACCCTGGGGACGCTCTGCCTCCCCTACGACGAGATCGACGACGCGGCGTGGAGCGTCGCCGGCCGGCTCGAGCTGATGGACAAGCAGGGTGTCTACGCCGCCGTGCTCTATCCGAACTCGATCGGCTTCGCCTCGAATGCCCTGCTCGGCATCGAGGACGTCGAGTTCCGGAACCTGTGCAGCGCCATCTACAACGATTCGCTCGTCGACGTCCAGCACGAGTCCGGCGGTCGCCTGCTGCCCCAGGCGGTGCTGCCCATCTGGGACATGGATCTCGCCATCAAGGAGATGACCCGGATGGCCGACGCGGGTATCCGCGGCTTCACGGTCACCGACAAGCCCCAGATGATCGGCATGCCCGATCTCGACCACGAGTACTTCGCCCCCATGTGGAGCCTGGCCAACGAGCTCGGCTCGGTGATCAACTTCCACATCGGCAGCGGTGCCCCGCCGTCGATGGGCCAGGTCTCCCCGGTGGCGGCTGCCAACTCGGACATCTACTGGCAGTCCTTCGGACCCCAGCGCCGTCTGGCGATCCTGGCCACGCAGTTCTACATGAGCAACGTGCGGATCATCACCAACCTGTGTATGAGCAACCTGTTCGATCGTTATCCCGACGTCAAGATCGTCTCGGCCGAGAGCGGGATCGGCTGGGTGCCCTTCGCCCTCGAGGCGATGGAGTACCAGCTCGATGAGATGGTGACCGACCCCGACGAGATCAAGCTCCAGACGCGCCGACCCACCGAGTACTTCCGCTCCAACGTCTACGTGATGAGCTGGTTCGAGCACTCGGCGATGAAGGTCCTCGATGACATCGGTGTCGACAACGTCATGCTGATGACGGACATCCCGCATCCGACGTGTCTGTTTCCCAACACCCGGGAGTACTTCGCCGGGGTGACCGAGAACCTGTCCCCCGAGGTCCGGCGCAAGATCGTTCAGGACAACGCCGCTAGAGTCTACAACATCACGGTCCCCTCCTAGCGAGGTGACCTCGGCTCGGTGCGGACGCTGCTCGACGGCCGACGGCGACGCGTCCGAGGAGGGCCAGTGGCAGAATCGGGGTTCCGTGAGGTGAGTCGACTGCTGTTCGCCGGCGAGGCCGCGGGCAGGGGCTCTCGAGAAGAAGGCAGGGGCGATGACAGGGGACACCGGTGCGGCAGGCTCGTTCACTGACTTCAACATCGACTCAGACCCGGGGCTCCGGGCCTCGATGTGGGAGCGGTGGGATGAGGTGCGTGACGAGGCAGGAGCGTTCGAGACGCAGGGTCCCGTCGCCCCGGTCTGGATCTTCACGCGCTACGACGAGGTCCATGATGGCCTGCAGGACTGGGAGTTGTTCTCGTCGGTCAATGACACGCCTTACACCGAGATGGGGCAGCACACCTGGATCCCCGAGGAGCTGGACCCGCCCGACCACGGCAAGTACCGCCAGCTCCTCACCCCCTTCCTCACGCCGGCCGCGGTCAAGGCGATGGAGTCTGGCATCCGAGAGCAGTGCGTCTCGCTGATCGAGGAGTTCAAGGACCGCGGCGAGTGCGACTTCTTCGAGGAGTTCGCCAAGCTCTATCCGACGACGATCTTCATGAGGCTGATGGGCCTCCCGGTCGAGCGCTCCGAGACGCTGCTCCAGTGGGCTCACGAGCTGATGCACCTCTCCGACCTCGAAGATCCGGATGGCTCGATCAGGGGCAACGCCACGATGTCGATCATGGGACTCCTCGCAGAGCTGATCGCCGATCGCCGGGCCGACCCCAAGGACGACGTCGTCACCGCCATCGTCAACGCGGAGGTTGATGGGGCTCCCATCACCGATGAGAACCTCCTGATGATGTGCTTCTTGCTCTACATGGGTGGTCTCGACACCGTCGCAGGGGAGCTGGGTGCGTTCTTCTATCACCTGGCCACCAACCCGGCAGATCGAGAGCGTATCGTGAGCGATCCTGCGGTGATCCCTCAGGCCACCGAGGAGCTGCTGCGGGCATTTTCGATCGTCACCACCGGACGGGTGGTCACCCGTGACGCCGAGTTCGGCGGCTGCCCGGTCAAGGCGGGGGATCGCGCGGTGTTCGCGCTTGCACCGGCCAACCGCGACGAGGCGCAGTTCGAGGGGGCCGCGCAGGTCGACTTCGACCGGACGAGGAACCGTCACATGGCCTTCGGTCTCGGACCGCACCGCTGCCTCGGCTCCTATCTCGCCCGAGCGGAGCTCATCATCGCTCTCGAAGAGTGGCACAAGCGGATCCCCGAGTACTCGCTCGATGAGTCCATGGAGGTCAGGTTCCACGCTGGTGGCGTGGCCGGCTACGAGTCGATCCCCCTGCGCTGGCCGCCGAAGCAGTCGAGGACCTTCTGACCTCTTGGGCGGCTGACGTGGGTGTCGGGCGGGCGGAGGCGGGCGGCCACCCGTCAGATCTCCACTACGGCCTCGAAGGGAGCGGTGCTGTCGAAGTCGCGCGAGCTCGGGGTCCAGTTCGCACGGGAGGGTGTCCGGGTCAACGCGCTCTACCCCGGGCCGGTGAAGACCCCGCTGCTCCAAGAGCTCTTCGCCAAGGACCAGGAGCGAGCCGCCCGGCGGCCGATGCACATACCGATGAGCCACTTCGCCGAAGCCTCCGAGATCGCCGCCGCGGCAGCGTTCCTGGCCAGCGACGACTCGTCGTTCATCACCGGCTTGACGTTCCTGGTCGACGGGAGGATCAGCGCCGCCTACGTGTCACACCGCTTTAGAGATCACCGCCATCGGCCTCAACGACGGTGTTGTTCGGGTGAGCCGTCCTCACGCCGGCGCCAGGGGCGACGGCGAACCCTGATCTTCCACAAGAGGTCAGTGACGTTGCCCGGATTCATGGTGACGAGCACCCTCCACCTGCGCCTGCTTGCGGCGGCGCAGAGATCAACCTATAGATGCGCCGCTGCGATCCTTCAGGGAAATGAAGAATAAAATTCTAGCTGCCTGGTTATCTGCTATTTTTTCCTGTCAAGTGAATCATTTTCCCACAACCAAGAGGCCCATCAGCGTGGACACGGTCCAGAGAAGTTTCATCTATCGCCCGCTGGGCGCGATTCTCGCTCTCGTCATCGCCTTCAGTACATCGCTTGTGGCGACCG
>JADGOD010000164.1 GCA_017883125.1 Acidimicrobiales bacterium | reverse complement strand
GATCAGGAGGCCATGGCCCACCTGGCCTACCAGAACGGGTCCCAGGGGCCTCTGGCCAGCGCGGACCTGACCGACACGAAGCTGGCCAGCTGGGGGGAGAGCGAGTGGGTGGCGCTCAACATGGAGTACCAGAACTGGATGCTGAGCCAGTTCATGCACGGTGAGCAGGGAGCGCTGATCTGCACGGCGAAGATCGTCGAGACCGTCCCGTGGATCGATGCGAAGTACTACGCCGCCACCCAGGTCGTAGACGAGGCTCGCCACGTCGAGGTGTTCAGCCGGTATCTCGACACCAAGCTGTCGGGGCACTACCAGATGAACGGCCACCTCGGGCTCCTGCTCGACGACATCGTCGCCGACTCCCGGTGGGACATGACGTACCTGGGGATGCAGATCATGATCGAGGGCCTGGCCCTGGCCGCCTTCGGCTTCATGCACCAGCTCACCACCGAGCCGCTGCTCAAGCAGCTGCTCCGCTACGTGATGGCCGACGAGGCACGGCACGTCGCCTTCGGCGTGCTGTCGCTCCACGAGCACTACGAGTCGCTCTCGGCCGCCGAGATCAGAGAGCGCCAGGAGTTCGCGTTCGAGGCCGCCGTGCGCATGCGAGACCGCATGGCCGCCCAGGAAGTCTGGGATCGGATGGGCGTTCCGCCGAAAGATGCGGCCCACATCGCAGCGAATGACCCTGGTCGGCTCGAGTTCCAGGCGCTGCTGTTCTCCAAGATCGTCCCGAACTGCAAGAAGCTGGGGCTTCTCGACGCCGCCGACGGCTGGCTGCGCACCAAGTTCACCGAGATGGGCGTCATCGCATTCGAGGACTTCGTCGACACGGTGGCCGAGGTGGATCTCGAGGCTGACGGCAGCCCCGCGGAGAGGAACCTGGTCTGAGGGGTTCGGCCGGATCCGAGTCGTGGGGGCTCGCTGCTAAGTTGGACCCCTGATGTCGCTTGCACACCCGCGTTTCGGCCGCGTCGTCACGGCGATGGTCACGCCCTTCGATGAGGACGGCGCACTCGACCTCGACGCCGCCGGAGCCCTGGCTCGGCACCTGGTGGCCAACGGCTCTGACGGTCTGGTCATCGCCGGCACGACCGGAGAGGCCCCGGTGCTCACCGATTTCGAGCGCTGCTCGCTGATCGCCGCGGTCGCCGAGGCGGTCGACGTGCCGGTCCTGGCGGGGACCACGACGAACGACACCGAGCACTCACTCGGACTGACCCGACAGGCGGCAGGCCTCGGGGCCGCCGGGATCCTGGCCGTGACCCCGTACTACAACCGGCCCTCTCAGGCGGGCTTGAGCGCTCACTTCGGGGCGATCGCCGAGGCCACTGAGCTTCCGGTCGTCCTCTACGACATCCCCATCCGGACGGGGCGCAAGATCGCGGCGTCGACCGTTCTCGGACTCATCGAAACCCACGCCAACATCGTGGGGGTCAAGGAGGCATCAGGTGACATCGCAAACGCCGCAGAGCTCATCGCGGCCGCACCAGAGAGCTTCGAGCTCTACAGCGGTGACGACGTGCTGACCCTGCCGCTGATGTCCGTGGGCGCGGTCGGGGTGATCAGCGTGGCCTCACACTGGATCGGGACCCAGATGCGCTACACCCTCGAGGCGTTCGTCGCCGGCGACGTGGTGCGAGCGGCGACGCTGAACCAGACACTGCTGTCGTCGTATCGCTTCGAGTCCTCCGAGCAGTGGCCCAACCCCTTGCCCAGCAAGGCGATCCTGCGAGCCCAGGGCGCGGCCGTGGGCCAGTGCCGGCTCCCCATGGGTGTCGCCGACGACGCCCTCGATGAGGCAGCCCGAGCATTGCTCGTCGAGCTTGGTCTTCCCCGTGGCTAAGACCACCAGCCCGGTTCGGGTCATCTTCCTCGGCGGTCTCGGTGAGATCGGTCGGAACTGCGCGTGCCTCGAGATCGACGGCCGCCTGCTGGTCATCGACTGCGGCATCATGTTCCCCGAGCCCGACATGCCCGGCGTCGACCTGGTCCTGCCCGATCTGACCTTCCTGCGGGAGAACGCCGACCGGGTCGACGGGATCATCCTGACCCACGGCCACGAGGACCACGTGGGTGGCCTCTCGTACCTGCTGCGCGACCTCTCGGCCCCGATCTACGGCGCCCCACTCACTGTGGGGATCGCTGCTCACAGGGTGCGCGAGGCCGGCCTGGCGAACAAGGCCGAGTTCATCGAGGTGGCCGACGGCGAGCGCCGCCAGATCGGACCCTGCGAGGTCGAGTTCATCCCGGTGACCCACTCGGTCCCCTCCGCCTTCGCCACGGCGTACCACACGCCTCAGGGCGTGATCCTGCACTCGGGCGACTTCAAGATCGACCTCGCCCCGGTCGACGGCCGCCGCACCGATCTCGCCCGGATCGGCGAGATCGCCAAGACCGATGGGATCCGGCTGCTGCTCTCGGACTCGACCAACGCCGAGGAGCCGGGCTTCACCGCCTCGGAGACGACCGTCGGCGAGACGCTCCGGCGGCTCTTCGTCATGCGGCCCGGCAAGCGCATCATCGTGGGCTGCTTCGCCAGCCACCTCCACCGCATCCAGCAGGTCGTCGACGCCGCCGTCCAGGTGAACCGCCGGGTGGCGACGCTCGGGCGCTCGATGAAGAACAACGTCGAGCTCGCACGCAAGCTGGGGATCTTGAAGGTCCCCGACGGGGTCCTGATCGACATCACCGAGATCGACTCGCTCGAGCCGGGCCGGGTCTGCGTGCTGTCGACCGGCTCGCAGGGTGAGCCCATGGCGGCGATCTCGCTTATGGCCGCCGGCCAGTCGAAGTTCGTCGACCTGGGCTCCGACGACGTCGTGATCCTCTCGGCCCACCCGATCCCCGGTAACGAGTGGTCGGTCGGCCGCGTCATCGACGAGCTCCACCGCCGGGGAGCAGAGGTGGTCCACTCGGCTCACGAGGCCGTCCATGTCTCGGGCCACGCCAAGCGCGGTGAGCTCTCGACGCTGCTCAGCCTGACCACTCCGGACTGCTTCGTCCCGGTCCATGGCGAGTATCGCCACCTGCTCCACCACGCCCAGCTGGCCGAGCTGATGGGGGTGGCCTCCGACAACATCGTCCTCGCCGAGGACGGCGACGTCCTGCGCCTCGATGCCAAGGGCATCGCCAAGGAGTCGACCGTCCCGGCCGGCTACCTCTACGTCGACGGGGCGGCCACCGACGTCGACCACGGCATCTTGCGTGACCGTACGGTCCTCGCCAGCGAGGGCATGGTCATGGTCGTCGCATCGGTCGATCTCCACGAGCGCGCCGTCACCGCAGGACCCGAGGTCCTCACCCGTGGCTGGGCCGGCAAGTACTCCGAAGAGCTGCTCAGCGTCGAAGCCGCCGCCAGCGTCGAAGCCGCCCTCAAGTCGGCACTGGCCGAGGGAACCCACGACATCGAGGGTCTCAACCGGGTGGCGCGCAAGGCACTCGGCCGGTTCATCGGCAACAAGACCCGTCAGCGGCCGATGATCGTCCCGGTCATCGTCGCCACCTGATCGGCTGAGCCCTTCAGCTCAGGCGTCATCGTTCCTGGGCTCACCGTGGGCCATGTTGGCGACCCCGGCTCGCCAGTAGGGCTTGGCGTCGATGGCCTTCCTGTCGAAGCCCCGCTCGATGAGAGCGGCCTTGAGTGCGGCGACCACCTTGAGCTCGCCGCCGATGTAGACGTGACCCTCTCCAGGTGGGAACTCGAGGGCGGCGAGTCCCGCCAAGAGTCCGGCGGGGTCGTTCATCTCCCGACCGTCACGCTCGATGAACCCGACCGTCACCCCGACCCCGGGGTCGATCGTCGGCACGACGGCGTCGTCGGCCTGATCGATCTCGAAGATGAAGAGGGCCTGGCCCGGGGGCTCGATCGCCTCGGCAATGGCATAGGAGGCGGCCAGGAACGAGAGGTCACCGAGGAAGAGGTGCCAATCGGCCATCTCGTCGAGCGTGACCTTCCCGCGCGGTCCGATCGCCTCGATCGTCGAGCCGATCGGAGCGCTGTCCGCCCACATGGCGCCGGGCCCAGCCGAGATTCGGTCGATCCAAAGCTCGACCTCGCCGGAGACGATGTCTGCCCGCCGGATCGTGTAGCGGCGCCGGAACGAGCCATCGCCCCCGACCACCGGGACGGCCAGCATGAGGTCGTTCCCCGGGGAGGCGATCAGATCGTGGAGGTCGCCGGACAGGGTCACGCTCACGAGCGACGGGCTGACGTCGTAGCGCTTCGAGACCGTCAGGTGGTAGGTAGACGCCCCTTCGAGCCGGCTGAGCAGGCTTGAGGTGTCCGTGGGGGGGGTCTTGGCCATCAGAATCGTCCTCGTCTCGCTCTGGAACCGCAGATCGTAGGCGCAGTGCCCGCGTTCGAGGCTACCGGGGCCCGTGGCGTCCCCCGATTGGGTGCTCGATGGCAGTAGTTTTAAGGGATCGTGGCCGCATCGCGCTCAAAGTCGACATCAAAGTCCAAGCCCAAGCATCGGACGCCCGCACGCTCGGTGCGCACGGCGCCGGCCGAGGAGCCGAAGGATGGGATCCTCGCGACCCATGCCGTCGATCTCGCCGCGGTGGGCGTGGGGACGTTGGCGGTTCTGACGGCGCTGGCCGTCTGGCTCCACGCCCTCGGGCCCGTCGGCCGGGGCCTC
>JADGOD010000163.1 GCA_017883125.1 Acidimicrobiales bacterium | reverse complement strand
GTTCGTCACGACCACCCCCCGCCGTCCGAAGATCCTCGACGACGTCCGGGTCTGGACCAGCGAGCCCCACAGCTCGAGGAGCTCCTCGAAAGAGAGCGCGAGGTCCCTGAGCACCTCGTCGCACTCGACCCACTCGCCCACCTTGTTGACCGTCCGCTCGAACGAGTCGTC
Organism: Acidimicrobiales bacterium; assembly: GCA_017883125.1. Taxonomy (GTDB): domain Bacteria; phylum Actinomycetota; class Acidimicrobiia; order Acidimicrobiales; family RAAP-2; genus CAIUMH01. The sequence goes on along the minus strand of JADGOD010000163.1, from coordinate 4,990 downwards.
CTGGCGTGATCCCTGGGTGGCGATCTGGCTCATCCACCCTGAGAGCTCAGAGATCCACTCGGGGAGCGTCCTCGTCGTCGTCGTCGTCGTGACGCCCTCGGTGCCGGACCCCGTCATCGAGCGGTAGGGACCAGATGCCTCGAGGATCCGCAGGAGCGGCTGGAGCGAGGCGAAGGCAGCGAGGTCTTCGGGCTCGCCCAGGGCATCGAGGGGTCGGGCCTCGAGGCTTCCGGCGTCACCGGTCTCGGTGGCCGACGGCGGATAGAGGGTTGCCACGGCCACCCGGTCGGTGACCCGCTGCCAGGTCCCGATGTCGTGGACGAACCCTCCGACGTCGGAATCCGGGTAGATCCCGAAGCGCTCACGCTGGGTGGCGGTGACCCCGAAGATCAGCTTGCCCTCGACGGCTCGACGGAGGATCTGCTGCTGGGTGGCGAAGTCGATCCGAAGCGTCTCGCCCACCGACGGATACGACAGGAGCTCGGCGATCTGCTCGAGGTTGGCGTAGTTCCCGATCAGCCGGAGCAGGCCGAGTGAGGCTCCGAGCCGGTTGGTGAGCCGCTCGGGGGTGAACTCAGTGAGCTCGTAGGCGAGCCGCGGCCCTCCGCCCTCCTCCCCGAGCTGGTAGTTCCAGTGACGCTCCAGGCTGGTCTGGAAGCTTTCCGGGTCGGGGCTCATCACCAGGATCTCATGCGGCTCGACGCCCTCGGAGATGGCATCGAACAGCGCGTCGCGGAGCTGCTCGGCCTGCCGTGCGTCGCCGAAGCCACCCATCAGGACGACCGATCCGTCCGGCGCCGCCACCTCGGAGGGCACCCGGCCTGAAGCGATGAGCTCTTGGAGCGCGACCAGATCCGAGGAGGTCGGAGGATCGCCGGTCTCCTCGATCACATCGTGTGTCGCATCGACCTCGCTCCAGAGCTGGAGGGCCTCGACCGGGTCACGCAGCCAGCTGAACCGGACGAGGTCGTCGGTGACGTCCGCCTTGGCCAGGACCTTGGCGGCGAGCTCGGTGCTCGGCACCGGCATGAAGACGTGGACCTCGACCGAGCGCGACAGAGCGGAGAGGAACTCAAGGAACCTCCGCCCGCCGGGGACGTTCGGGAGGCCGAAGACGACGAGGCGGGAGGGCAGTCCGTCGAGTTCGCTGGCCGAGAGCTTCTCGAGGACGCGTGTGCGCTGGGTGTGCGGCCCATCCTCGAAGAGATCGAGGGCGTCCATGGCCTGGCGGATTTCGGTGGGGATGAGCTCGCGGCTCTCGACCTCGAGCAGATGTGGGCGCCATCGCACGATCTCATCGATCCCCTGGGCCCGGCGTCGGGCCTCGTCGAAGCGACGGGTCCCCTTCGAGCTCAGGATCCGCAGAGCGATCGTCTCGATGCTCCAGTCACGCCACCTCTCTCCGAGCGCCAGCTTCTCGACGCAGCTGATCATCTCCTCGGGGAAGAAGGATCGGAGGTTTGCCGTGACGCCCCCTGTCTCGCTGTCGTCGTGGGCGGCAGACTCCTGGTCGAGCCACTGGCGCAGCGCCGTCGAGGGGGTCACCGACCACAGCGGGGCGAGGACGTCGCCCCCCGGACGGTTGACGACCTCTCCGAACGGGCCGAGCAGTGCGCCGAGGTTGGTGGCCACGTGCAGGGTCAACGCATCGCTGCGCGCACTCATCCAAGCCACCTCCCCCGTCGTGGAACTCTCTCGATCATCGGTCCAATCCAACTACAGCGCGGGCGCCGGGGCCGGCACGATGTCCCGCGCTCAGCCGCACACGACCTCCCCTCGACGACAGATCCTTCTGTGGGGTCACACTACGGATCGGCTGCTACAGGCGACGGCCGTCGGGGCTCGAGCACCGAGTCGCGATCCACCGTCGATCCGGACCTCCCGGGCTCGGAGCCCGCCGGATCTGCCGTGCTACCGTCTCAACGTTGAGCGCCCCATGCAGGACCGTGAGGAGAGTCGCCCGTTGACCGACGTCGAGCTGACTCCCCGTCCGTGGACACGCCGCGACTCCTTCGCACTCTCCGGCATCGTCGCGCTCGGAGCCGTGCTCAGGATCGGCTACCTCGTCGTGTTCACCGGCTCGCGCAAGCTCGTCAGCGACGGGAGCCAGTACGTCGAGATCGCCAAGAACCTGGCGACGGGCCACGGCTACTCGATGCAGTACCCGCAGCTCGTCGTCCACGAGACGGCCTTCCGTCCGCCGGACTACCCCCTCTTCCTCGCGGGCTTCTACTGGATCTTCGGGCCATCGGCCGGACTGGCGCGCGCCCTGAACATCGTCCTCGGCCTCGCGATGATCGCCCTCGCCTACTGGACCGTGTGGCGATACGTCAGCACCCGGGCGGCGATCGGTGCGGGGATCGCGCTGGCGGTGATGCCCAACCTCATCGCCAACGACACCTATCCGCTCGAAGACACCCTCTCGCTGATCATCATCCTCCTCCTCGTCAACGCCGTGCTGCGTCGGCGGTGGATCCTCACCGGGGTGCTCACCGGACTGCTCACCCTGTCTCGACCCAGCGCCCAGTTCCTCATCGTCCTCGTCGTCGTCTGGGTGCTGGTCCACGCCAACTGGAAGAAGGCCCTCACGGTGGCCGGGGTCTTCGCACTCGTGCTGACTCCGTGGCTGGTGCGCAACTGGGTCCAGATCGGTGAGCCCGTCTTGGTGACGTCCAACGGGTTCAACTGGGCCGCCATGTACTCGCCACCGGCCCAGGCGAACCACGGGTTCGTCGACCCGGTGTTCCACCCGTACTTCAAGGGCTATCGACTCGCCCAGTTCGATGAGCTCACTTGGAACAACGAGCTCCAGGCGCTCGGCGTCCGCAGCCTCAAGAGCAACCCGACCTACGTGGTGCACGTGGCGATCAAGAACGCCGGCGACCTCCTCGAGCTGACCCCCAGCGACAACGTCTTCGGCGAGGGCGCCGACGGCCGGAGCCTGGGCGTGAGGGATGCCACCCTCTGGATCTTCTACGTCGAGCTTGTCATCGGGCTCTTCGGGCTCCTCGCCACCCTGCGACGCCAGATCTCCCAGCTGCTCCTGGCCCAGGGGCTCTACTTCTTCGGCCTGAGCCTGCTCTTCATCCCCGCACCCCGTCTGAGAGCGCCGCTCGACCTGGCCCTCGGCGTCGGCGTGGGGTTGGCGCTCGAGAAGCTCACCGCCCGCCGTGAGGCGGTCTCACAGACCGCGGCTGGGCACGAGCCGATCGGGGAACCGGCGGCTCCCGCAGTGGAGTGAGCCCATCGGCTCTCGCCCTGCGCGCCGCCCCGTGGCGGGATCAGGCCTCGGGCATCCCGGCGAAGAGCGCCATGTGGACGGCGTCCCTCGTGAGCCGGTCCCACGCCGCCTCGTCCATCCTCTGGTCCCCGATCTCGATGAAGATCCGGGAGGACTGCAGCCCGATCAGCCAGGCGGCGGTGGCGTGCACCTCGAGATCGGAGCGGATCAGACCGCGCTCCTGGAGCGACTCGAGCGCCTGGGCGAAGACGGTGTTGAAGGTGGTGATGGCCTCGGTGACCTTGGCGGTGAGGCGCGGTCGGCCCAGCGTGCTGCCGATCACGTTGATCCGGCTCATGCGGACCGCTCGTCGCTCGGGCGCCGAGAGGTGGGCGAGCAGGTCGTCGATGGCCCGCTTGATGTCATCAGGGGTCTGGGCCATGGCGAAATCGCCGGCGTAGCGGGCGACGTCGTCCATCTGGTTGTTGAGATAGCGCTGGTAGTGCGCGGCCTCCAAGAGGCCCTCTCGGTCCCCGAAGAAGTGGTAGATCGAGGAGACCGACACGTTGCAGGACCGGGCGATCTCCTGGATGCGCACGGCCTGTTCCCCGTGGACGTCGAGCACCTCGATGGTGTGCTCGACGATCAGATTCTCGGTTCTCGGCTTGGTGGGCGACATCATTGTATTTCCATTCTAATTTCCCCAGGCCGACGGCGGATCGCCACCCTCGACGGCCGCTCCTCCCGCCGAGCGGCGACATCCGGGCCCGGACCCGGGCGGTCGGACACGAGCGCACCGAAGATCCGCCCGGTTTGCCGCCAGAGCGGGTAGGGGATGCCTCTCGGCGATGCATGGGCCTCGCAGCCGAGCGGGGGCCCGCGGCCCCCAGGGCCACGCGATCAGGACCCGACGGTCGGCAAGCAGCCGGAGGGTCGGTGAGGTCCACGCGGCGACAGCGGACGACCGCTCCGGAGCCTTCCGCCACCGCCGCTCGATGCACCACGAGTCGGTGGCGTCGTTCCTGGCCACCCTCGGACCGCTGGTCTTCGTCAGCCAGATGCCGGACAACGTCGGCGACCTCCTGATCGCCGCCGGCGCCAAGGATCTCGTGGACTCGCTGGGGACCGAGTACCGGACGATCCGCATCGGCGAGGTCCCCGACCAGCCCGTGACGAACGAGACCGAGGCGGGCAACGTCAACCTCTTCGATCTGCCCTTCGCCTCCAAGATCATCTTCAAGCAAGGCGCCCGCCGCGGGCCGCCGCCGAGGGGCTGCGCCGGCTCCTCGGATCCACCGAGCAGCGAGCTGACTCGCACCGTCGAACACGTGACGGCCGCCGAAGCGGGCGGTACTCTTCAGGCCGTGGCCTCAACGACCGGCAAGCAGCTCCTCCACGCCTCGCGCGATCTCTTCCGCCAAGACCGACAGATGACCCTGCTCCCGGTCATCGGCGGCATCGCCGCGCTCCTTGCCGCCGCGCTCGTCGGCGGGGCGTTCACGGGGGTCGTCGCCGCCGCCGACCTCCCCGGCGCGTTCTTCTTCGTCGCCCTTCTCGCCGCCCTGATGGCCGCCTCCTTCGTCGGGATCTTCTTCCAGGTCGTCGTGGTCTTCGCCGCCACCGACCAGCCGATCCCCGAGCTGGACCTCGACCTCGCCACCACCTTCGCGCCGGCTCGTCGAGGACGTTGAGCGAACCGACCACCAGCCGATCCACCACCAGCCGAACTACGAAAGGCCCTCATGGCAGCCACCGACAAACGCCTCACCC
>JADGOD010000162.1 GCA_017883125.1 Acidimicrobiales bacterium | reverse complement strand
TCATGCGGCTCTTCCAGGCGGTCGGTGCCGCCTTCCTCATCGCCAACTCCTCCGCCATCCTCATCGACGCCTTCCCCGAGCACCAGCGGGGGATGGCTGTCGGGGTCAACCAGATCTCCGGGATGACCGGATCGTTCGTCGGCCTCGTCCTGGGCGGCCTCCTGGCGCCCATCAACTGGCGCCTCATCTTCCTGGTCGCGGTCCCGATCGGCCTGGCCGGGACACTCTGGTCGTACGTCAACCTGCGCGAACTCCCCTTCACCGTCGACCGCAAGATCGACTGGCCCGGGAACATCACCTTCGCTCTGGGCCTCGTGTCGATCATGGTGGGCGTCACCTACGGCATCCAGCCCTACGGCGGCCACACCATGGGCTGGACCAGCCCCCTGGTGATCTGCACGCTCACCGCCGGGGTGGTCCTGCTGATCGCCTTCGGATTCATCGAGAGCCGCTCGGACGACCCGATGTTCCACCTCACCCTCTTCAAGATCCGGGCGTTCAGCGCCGGGAGCATCTCGACGCTGTTCGCGTCCATGGCGCGCGGCGGGCTGATGTTCGTGCTGGTGATCTGGCTCCAGGGGGTCTGGCTCCCGCTCCACGGCTACGACTTCGCCCAGACCCCTCTGTGGGCGGGCGTCGCCATACTCCCGCTCACCCTCGGGTTCATCTGCTCGGCCCCGGTCGCGGGGATCCTCTCGGACCGCTACGGTCCCCGCCCCTTCACCGTGGCCGGCATGCTGGGCGCGGCGCTGACCTTCGTGCTGCTCGAGATGATGCCCGTGAACTTCGACTACTGGAGCTTCGCGGTGGTGCTCTTCTTCAACGCCTTCTTCACGGGGATCTTCTCGGCACCCAACCGGACCGGCGTGATGAACGCCCTGCCCCCCCAGCACCGCGGGGTCGGCTCGGGGATGAACTCCACCTTCATGAACGGGGGCCAGGTCATCTCGATCGGGGTCTTCTTCACGCTCATGATCATCGGGATCAGCTCGGGGCTCCATGCCGAGCTGAGCTCGGGTCTCATCAGCCAGGGGGTCCCGGCCGCACCGGCCGTCCGCGCCGCAGGCCTGCCACCGGTCTCGACGCTCTTCGCCGCCCTCCTCGGCTACAACCCCCTCCAGCACCTCTTGGGGGCCCACGTCCTGGGCGGGCTCACCCCCGCCGCCCGGGCCACCGTGATCAGCCGGGGCTTCTTCCCCTCCATCATCTCGGGAGCCTTCCGCAACGGCTTGCGGCTGTCGTGTGACTTCGCCGTGGTGTGCTGCCTGATCGCAACGTTCGCCTCGTCACTGCGCGGGGGCCGGTTCATCTACGTCGAGTCCATCCACGGCCCCAAGGCTCACCACCCCGGCGGCGAGAGCGTGGCCGCACTGACCACCTCGTGAGCGACCCGGCGGTGGCGCCACCGCTCCGAGCCCCGCCCTGTCGGCTCTCGGCGACTCCAATTACACTCGGAGTGTGAGGCCGACTTCTCGATCACTGCGCGCGTGGGCCCCGTGACCCGATCCCGGATCCCCCTCGTCGCCGCCTGTGCGATCGCTCTGCTCGCCGCCGGCTGCGCCGGCGCCCCGCTGGGCACCCCGACGAGCACCTCGCAGGTGGCGCCGACGATCCACCTCACCGGTGAGGAGAACGGCTCGGTCGTCCACGCTCCCACCGGGGATCTCGTGGTGGTCACCCTCGAGGGCACCTCGTGGCAGTTCGACGCCCCCTCCACCGACGTGCTCGTCGCCGTCGGGACCCCTCGGATCGCCGTCGGGGCGGAGTGCTCGAGCGCCGTGGTCGGCTCGACGTGCGGGACGATCACCGCGACGTTCCACGCGGTCAAGGCCGGCACCTCGGTCATCACCGCACACCGCTTCGTCTGCGGCGAGGCCATGCGGTGCACGGGATCGAACGGCTCCTACCTGACCACCGTGAAGATCGGTCACGGCTGAGCGGGAGCGATCCGCTCCTCCGTTCCCCTCTCGGTCGCCGTCATCGCCTACGGTGCTCCACGTGGCGAAGAAGACCGAGCAGACCCACCCTGTCGTCATCACGGTGCGCGCCCCTGACAGCACGGGCCTGGTGGCCGGGATCGCCGGAGCGGTCGCCCAGGCGCAGGGCAACATCCTCGATGTCGGCCAGCACTCCGACGTCGACTCGAACTGGTTCGGCTGCCGTCTCGAGGTCGACCCGTCCGTGGACGCCGCGCTGCTCGGAGAAGCGCTCGACGAGCTGGCGGCCTCCCGAGGGCTGACCTGGGAGATCCACGACGCCACCGAGCGGCGTCGGATAGTCATCGTCTGCTCCAAGACCCTCCACTGCGCCAGCGACCTCCTCGCCCGCGTCTCGATCGGCGCGCTCTTGGGCGACGTCGTCGCCGTCGTCTCGGACTACCCCGATGCCGAGGCGCTCGCCGATCGCCACGGCATCGCCTTCCACCACGTCCCCGCCGCCGAGGACCGCGAGGCCCAGGAGCGCGCCCTCGGGGCGGTGCTCGAAGAGCTCGACGCCGATCTCGTCGTGCTCGCCCGCTACATGCGGATCCTGCCGGCGTGGCTCACCGAGCGGTGGGCGGGCTCGATGATCAACATCCACCACTCGTTCCTGCCGGCCTTCGCCGGGGCGGGCCCCTACACGCGGGCCCACGAGCGCGGGGTGAAGCTCATCGGCGCCACGGCGCACTACGTGACCGCAGAGCTCGACGCCGGGCCGATCATCGCCCAAGACGTCGAGCGGGTCTCGCACCGTGACAGCGTCGAGGACCTCATCCGCCGGGGCGCCGACGTCGAGCGCTCCGTGCTGGCCGCAGCCGTGCGGCTCCACCTCGAGAACCGCGTCATGATCTTCGGCAACCGGACCTGCGTCTTCGACTGATCCGGCTCCCTCGGGGGGGCGCACCCAGAGCGCCGGGCGCAGAGATCCGCCGTCCTTCCCGACGCTGCGGATCCCCTCGAACGGGCATACTTGGACCATGACTGAGATCGCCACTGCGGAGAGCTGGCTCTGTGACCTCGACGGGGTCTTCGTGCGGGAGGGGACCCTCATCCCCGGGGCCGACACGTTCCTCAAGAGACTCGAGGCGTCCGGCCGGGCCTTCTTGATCCTGACGAACAACTCGATGTTCACCCCCCGGGATCTCTGCGCCCGATTGGCCGCCATGGGCCTCGACGTCCCCGAGACCCAGCTGTGGACGTCCGCACTGGCCACGGCGAAGTTCGTCGAGACCCAGCGCCCCGGCGGCTCAGCGTTCGTCATCGGAGAGGCGGGCCTGACCACCGCGCTCCACGACGTGGGCTACACGTTGACCAACCGTGCTCCCGACTACGTGATCCTGGGGGAGACGAGGAACTACTCCTTCGACCAGATCACCACCGCGGTGCGTCTCATCGAGGCAGGAAGCCGCTTCTTGGCCACCAACCCGGACCCGACGGGTCCCTCGCTCCAGGGCCCGGTGCCCGCGTGCGGCGCGGTGGCCGCCATGATCCAGCGCGCCACGGGGATCAGCCCCTACTTCGTGGGCAAGCCCAACCCGCTCATGATGCGCGAGGGGCTCAACACGCTCGGGGCGCACGCCACGTCCACGGTGATGATCGGGGACCGGATGGACACCGACGTCATCGCCGGCATCGAAGCGGGTCTCTCGACCATCCTGGTCCTCTCCGGGGTGACGACCGAGGAGGACATCGAGAAGTTCCCCTATCGCCCCTCACGGGTGGTCGGCTCGGTGGCCGAGCTCATCGGCGAGCTCTGAGCGATCAGGCGGCGCTGGAGGACCCGGCGGCGATCGCCACGAGCTCGAGCAGCTCGCGGTCGCGGTCGTAGGTCACGAGCTCTCCGGCCTCGCCGATGCTGACCCACTGGATCTCGTCGGCCTCGGGGTTCACGGTGAACGTGCCCGAGACCACCGACATCAGCCAGTAGGCGACGATCTTCGGGCGGCCCTTGCGGTGGACGTACTCGGTGACCCCGACGAACTCCTCGAGCTGACAGGTGAACCCCGTCTCCTCGAGCACCTCTCGGAGGGCGCACTGCTCGAACGACTCGCCCCGGTCGAGCTTGCCCTTGGGGAACGACCAGTCCTCGCGGTGGGGGCGGTGGACGACGGCGACCTCGAAGGAGCCCTTCGCCGTGGTCTGGCAGATCACGCCGCCGGCGGCGCGCATCAGATCGTGGGGCGGGTTCTCGGGCTCGATCATCGGTCGGAAGGCCGTTCGCACCCAACGGACGCTAACTGCTCACCTCGCCGAACTGGTGGAGCCTGCGCACAACTCTCCTGCGTGACCACCGAGCTCCAATCCTGGATCGTGACGAGCGTCTCTGCGTCCCTCTGAGACTAGACCTCCGAGCCATCGAGCACTTCTACGTAGCATGGGTCGATGGTCCATTCGGCTCCCGCCCTGGTGCTCACCGGACCGAAGGGTCTCGTCCTCGTCCTGGTCGGTATGGCCGCGGGGGTCTTCAACGGCATTGCTGGCGGCGGTACCCTGCTGACGTTCCCCGCGCTGCTGGCCCTCGGGGTGCCCGCGCTGAACGCCAACATCACCTCGGCCGTCGGCATCGTGCCCAGCTACCTCGGCGGGGTGGCGGGCTTCCGCTCCGAGCTCGCCGGGCAGTGGCCCAAGGTTCGCTCGCTGCTGCCGGCCACGCTGTGCGGGGGCACGGCCGGAGCGATCCTTCTGCTCACCACCTCTCCGGAGTCCTTCCGCTCCATCGTGCCGTGGCTGGTCGGCTTCGCCACCGTGCTCTTCGCCGTCCAGCCGGTGCTCGTCCGCGCGCTCTCCTCGCTCCACGAGACCCATCCCACGCGCCGGATGCTCCTCCAGGTCGGCACCGCGGCCATCGCCGTCTACGGCGGCTACTTCGGCGCCGGGATGGGCGTGATGATGCTGGCCGTCTTCGGGATCACCATGACCGAGTCGCTACTGCGCATCAACGGGCTGCGCACCGTGCTCTCGATCGTGCTCTCGGCCCTGGTGGCCCTGATCTTCATCACCAGCGGCAACGTGCTGTGGGCCGCGGCGGGGTGCCTGGCGGTCGGGACCCTCTTCGGGGGGTGGGCCGGGGCCTCCGTGGCCCGCTGGCTGCCGCCCCCCGCGCTGCGCGCCGTGGTGGTGGTGGTGGGGACGGCGACGACCATCAGCCTCGTGATCCGCTGATACTCCCTGGTCGCCGGGGCGAAACGAGGCGATTGCCTCCAAAGCCGATCGAGTTGGTAAGGTATTGGCATGCGCAAGCTCTTCTCCTTCCCGAACCCGGTCAATGAGTACGCCGCCCGCACGGTGGCCGGCGGTGTCGTGCTCATGTCGGTGGCCTTCCTGATCACCGGATGGGGCTGGATCCTGATCCCCCTGGCCTACGGCTTCTGGGCACGGGTCCTGACCGGCCCGAAGCTGAGCCCCCTCGGCCAGCTGGCCACCCGGGTGATCACCCCCCGCCTCCCCGTGGAGCCCAAGCTGACCCCGGGACCCCCCAAGCGGTTCGCGCAAGCGGTCGGCGTGGTCTTCTCGACCACCGCGATTGCGCTCTTCCACTCCACCGGTGCGGGCCCCGCCCGGGGCGTCATCGCCCTCCTGGCCGTGGCCGCCTCGCTCGAGGCGTTCGCCGGGATCTGCCTGGGCTGCAAGGTCTTCGCCCTCCTGATGAAGGTCGGCATCATCCCCGAGTCGGTCTGCGAGAGCTGCTCGGACCTCTCGGTGCGCTACCCCTCGCTGTCCAAGACCGCGTCGTAGCTGTCGGCCAGCGTCGCCGCGTGGCCCCCACCCAGGTCTCCTCCGCTTGCCGCTTGTCGCTGAGCGCGCCGCGCTTCGGCGAAATCCACCGCCGAGAGCGAGATCTCCTCGCCGGCGACCCCACGGCGAGGACGGGGTACGTTCTCGGCACGCGCCGCGACGAGCTCGGGATCCTCGCCGAGGTCGTGGTAGAGCTGGCCGTGAGGCGTGATGCTCTCGACCACCGCGCCGAGCTCCTGGGCGATCTCGTCGATCTCGTCGATCTCGCCCGGCTGGACGACGAGCGAGTCGACCACCGAGTGGGCGTCGGCTCCCATCCGACGGCGACCGAAGCCCTCTCGGTCGGGATGCGCGGGGTGGGCCCCGACCCTGGTGAGCGAGACGACGCACGCCTCGATGCTGGCGCGCATCGAGTCCCGGTCCCCGGCGTGGCCGCCAGCGGCGATGTGCGCGGTGGTCACCCGCGCCATCAGCGCCGCATCGAGAGCGCGCCCCACCGGGCCCTCGATCTCGCCGACATCGGCGCTGAGATCGATCGGCTGGATCGCTCGTGCTCGACGCCCTCCACGGTGTCGCAGAACGAGCACCTGGCTCACCGCGACCGGCGACGTGGCCCAAGCCGGGGTCACCAGCGAGTGGGAAACCCCCTGTTCAGCCGCCCCGTCCGCCCCCAGCCGGGGGGACCGGAGGGGGATGACCCCACCGCCGGGGTGCCGGTCGATAGGATTTGTGCCAGGCGGAGGGTGACAGAGGAGCGGCCGCACTCCCGTTCTTCTCGGGAAGCGGCCCTGGAACCCACGATGAGGCAACGATGAGACCCACTACTCCCGAGCGTCAGAGACTTCGTCGTGGCATTGTGGCGTCCCTCGGCATCTTGATCGTGCTCTCCCTGCTGCCGGTGCTCTCCACCTCCCGAGGGATCTCGTCGCCCGCCGGAGCGGTCCTGCCCACGCAGCTCTCCGTGAACGGCGTGCTCACCGTCGGAGGGGCGATCTCCTCGCCGTCGGGCACCTACAAGGCCGTGATGGCATGGGACGGGAACCTCCATGTCGAGAACATGGCGACCTCGGCCGAGGTGTGGTCGACCGCCATCTCTCCCGCTCCGGGCTCCTCGGCCTACCTCATCCTCCAGGGCGACGGGAACCTCGGCCTCTACCGCTCACCGGGCAACCCGGCGTGGTGGACGAGCACCGCTCCGGAGCCGGGTGACCACCTCATCGTGACCGACGCCGGGCAGCTCCAGATCATCTCGATCGGCGGCCTCCTGCTCTGGACGAACGCGCCCAACGGCGTCGACACCCGGGGGACGAGGACGAACAACCGGACCAGCATCCTCGGATGGACCCAGTCGATGACGCCCTCGATGCGCCTCTACTCGCTCGACCTCGCCTACTCGGCGGGGATCAACGCCTCCTGCCAGGTCGCCGTCACCCGCAGCTCGGACCACGCCGTGGTCTGGACCTCGCCGAACGCGCCGCTCGTCTCGGGGTGCCCGCAGGGCAACCTCATCCTGCAGGGCGACGGGAACTTCGTCCTCTACTCCACCGCCGGCCACCCGGCCTGGGCGACGAACAAGCTGCCCTACCCCTACGACCGCGTGTCGATGAACAGCGACGGGACCCTGGCGCAGTACTGGTACCAGATCTACGGCCCGTTGCTGTGGACCTCGACGGTGTCCTCCTCGCCGACGCCCACCACCACGACCACGCCTCCGACCACCACCACGACGACGACCACGCCGCCTTCGCCGGCCTCCTCGATCGGCACGTCGCTCAAGTACCTCCTCACGATGCTCCCGACCCAGCAGCTCACCTCGCCCGACGGCCTCCACCGGGTGGTCATCAACGCCAGCTGCCAGCTGACCGTCGCCCAGACCACCGGGGCGCACGCCGTGACGTGGACGTCGTCGAACGCCCCTGTGGCCGGCGGGTGCCCCTCGGGATACCTGTCCGTGGACGGTGACGGGAACCTCGCCCTCCACTCGACGCCGACCACCAAGCTCTGGGCCACGGGCACCACGCCGGACGCCTTCGATCAGGCCGTCCTCACCAACGACGGCGTCCTCGGCGTGTACTCCATGGGCGGCGTCCCTCTCTGGTTCAGCGCGACGGGGCCCACCGGGAACACCAACGACTCGCTCGCGCTCGGCAACTCGCTCTGGGGCGGCCAGTTCATCTTCAAGGTGAACGGCGACTCGATCTTCAAGGCCGAGATGCAGGTGACCGGGAACTTCGCCGCCTACCAGGACACCGGCGCGGTCAGGAAGTACCTCTGGCAGACGAACACCGGGAACACGGCGAACGCCGGAGGCTTCCTCAACATCTCGAGGGCCGACTCGGACATCCGCGTCGTCGGCGGATCGGGCGGCGTCCAGTGGCACTCGGGGACCGCGGGCATGTCCGGGAGCCGGATGACCGTCCTGAGCAGCGGCACGGTCGTCTACTACGGGGCCACAGGCCTGCTCTGGACCACGGCGCACGTCCCGGTCAACGTCGGGGTCTACGCCTATCCCGAACCGCAGACCAACGCCTTCGATGACGGCTGGCCGTTCGCCAGCCTCACCGGGGCCCTCGGGAGCTCCGGCTACCCCTGGGTCGGCTCGGGCAGCGACATCTCGGTGGGCGCGGCCATGCAGGCCACCGGGCGGACCGGCGCCCCCTGGCTCTCGTTCTGGACCGTCAGCGGCGCCGGGTGCGGCGCGAACGGTTTGACGTACCTCGCCATCGGCAAGAGGGCCGGTCAGGTCGTCGCCCAGCGGATCGACTCCTACGCCGCCTCCGGGGTCTCCGTCAAGCCCAGCTATGTCATCTACGACCCCGAGGGCTACCCCGACAACCACTCGGGGCTCGACTGCAACCTCGGTAGCCCGCAGCCCGGCGACATCGCCAACTGGAGCTACATGCTGGCCGGATGGGCCCAGGGGCTCGCCTCGGTCGACCCGTCCCTCAGGCCCGCCTTCTACGCCACCCAGGGCGAGTACCTCGCCTACAACCTGTCAAGCTCCTATGCGGCGTTCCTCGCCGTGGCCTTCGGGTCCTCTGCCGACCCGTCGTACCCGCTGTCCAACCCGATCCCCATCTCGGGTGCCATCCCCTACGGACCAGCCGCCGTGGCGGCCTCCAACATCAAGGGCGTGATCGCCTTCTACGCCGGCGTGCCGTTCTCCACCCAGTGCTCCTGGGTCAGCGTGGCCGCACAGGTCATCGCCAACTGGGGAGCGCAGTTCAACACGCTCCAGTTCGATCCCGGGATGCGGTGCCCCGCCTGAGTCTCCTTCCCGGCTCCTGGCTAGGGTGAGGCCATGGCCACCGACGAGAAGGATTCGAAGAGGTCCAGCCCCACCGGGGACCTGCGCGGGCTGCTGCGCCAGCTGGTGACCCCGGTGATCGAGTCGGTCGAGACGCGGGTCTCCTCCCAGATCGACGACGAGGTGGCCGAGAAGGTCGACGACCTGCTCGCCACCCGGATGGCCACCGTCGACCGGGCGATCGGGGACCTCGACCGCCACATCCTCGAGCTCACCGCACGGCTCGACCGGCTCGAGCGGGCCGTGGCCGCCCCGGACCAAGCCCCTCTCTCCGCTGACGAGCTGGGCGAGGGCGACACCGCCGAGCTCGACGCCGAGTAGCTCAGCTGGCGTCTGCCGCCTCGACGGTGCCCTCGCCGAAGAGGATCTGACGACGTCGCTGGGCCGGGACGCGCTTGTTCGGCACCACGATCCCGGTGAGGTTGAGCGGATCGCTCGCCGCCAGGGTGACCACCGGGGCCGAGTGCCCCGCGCGCGCTTGGGCCGAGAGCTGCTCGACGGCACCGAGGGCAGCGAACTGCTCTCCGGACAGGCCCGCGATGAAGCGACCGCCGACGACCTCACCCCTGGCCTCGAGGCGGCGGAGCGCCCAGCGCACCTCTCTCCACGGGATCCGGAACGACTCTCTCGCCGAGATCTCCCAGGCCACGACGCCCCAGCGGCGCACCAGCTGAAGGGCGACCTCCTCGGCCAGCGCCTCGCGCGCCACGGTGTCGAGCTCGACCGACTCACCCGGATCGAGCAGCGACCACCGACCCTCCCCCGTCCCCGACCCGGGGATGGCGCGTCCCATCGAGAGGCGGCTCGCTCGCGGCGCGGCGCGGTGGCGGCGGGCGAACCGCTGCGCCGGGGAGAGCAGCGCCCTGGCCGCACCGAACCCGTCGGCGGTGACCAGCCCCCGGGCCATCAGATCGAAGAGCCCCTCGTCGACCTCGACCGGGAGCCGGGCCAGGCGGCCGGGCAGCTCGGCGCGGAAGCACGCCCCCCGGCTGGCCAGGAGCTCGCCGATCTCGGCGGCCACACCGAGGGTCGGCCACGGCGGCTGGGCCCCCAGGCGCACCGCATCGAGGGTGCCGCGAGCGTCGCTGCGGAGGAAGAACGCCACCGGCGTCGAGCGCGACGGGACGGCTCGAGGGGCGTCGACCTCGCCGTCTCCCCGGTACTTCGGCGTCAGGCGACCCCACATCACCTCGCCGGCCAGGCAGAGCTCGTCGAGCCAGGCCGGGTCGTAGGAGACGAGGCGCGCGGCGAAGATCGACGACTCCCAGTCTCCGATGGGGAGCTCGATCCCGCTGAGCTGATCGATCACCGCCAGGAGGCCCGAGCGTCCGGCCAGCTGCGTGCCGGGAGCGACGTGGTGGTGATGGCTGAGGAAGTCGACATAGGCCCCGATCGGCACCGCCTCGATGCGACGCCGCCGGGTCGAGCGCGACGCGCCGTGGAGCCGGGCCAGGAGGTGCCGGGCGCACCAGCGTCCGTCGGGCAGCTCGATGGCCAGCCCCATCCCCTCGAGCCGACGTATGGCGGTCTCGGCCCGGAGCGCCCCGAGGGGGGCGCCCCGCAGGCTCCCGCACGGCAGCTCGGAGTCGGCGCAGAGCTCGTCGAGCGAGATCGGGCCTGACGCCTCGAGGTGGGCCCGCAGGCAGTCCGCCGCCGCCTCGTCGTCGAGTGCGATCGATCCGTAGGCGTCCCGGCGCTCGGTCGCCACCCAGCGGCCGTCGACGATTTCGAGGCGACCCTCGCCGATGAGCATCTCGGCCAGGGGCTCCCAGGCGGGCACGGCGCGGATGGCCACGGCGTCGAGGAGGAGGTCGTGGAGCTCGTCGGCGCTGCGCGGCCGGGGGGCCACGCTCTCGAGCACCTCGCGGACCGCGGCGGGGTCGAGTGGGGCGCTCGGGATCTCGAAGCTCCCGTGGGAGCCCTGTGCAGGGAGGCCCCGCCGCTGGGGGACGGCCCGGGAGCGGCGCTCCTCCAAGGGTGCGTCGTCGAGGAAGGTGAACGGCCGGCCGTTCAGGATCCCGAGCGCCATCGGGGAGGGCTCGGTGGACTCGACCGTGACCACCTCGATCCTCCCGTCCCGGATCTTGGTGAGGATCTCGGTGACCCCGACGATGTCCATGGGCTCGAAGAGGACGTCGGTGAGGGTCTGGCGCACCAGAATGTGGTCGGGCACCGGGATCGGGCCGGGTGCGGCGTTCTCCTGGCAGGCGGCCAGCGAGGGCCATGCCGCGGCCAGCAGGTCGTCGGCTTCCATCCGCTGGAGGTGGATCGGCCGGCGCTTCCCGCCCATGGACCTCGAGACGATCAGCGCCCGGCCGAGGTTCCACCGCCACCGGGCCGCCAACATCGGGTGGGGAAGCACCGCCTGGGTCAAGACGTCCTCGACCGACTCGGGGGTGAGCATCGTGGCGACCTGGGAGAGCGGGAAGCTGTGGTGCGGTCCGAGAGCGATGGTGACCGTGTCGTCATCGGCCGCTGCCTGGAGCTCGAAGTCGAAGGTCACGCAGAACCGCTTGCGCAGCGCCAGGCCGAGGGCTCGGTTGATCCGTCCGCCGAACGGGGCGTGGACGACGAGCTGGGTGGACTCGACGTCATCGAAGAACCGCTCGACGACGATCCGCTCGGAGGTCGGCAGGGCCCCGAGGGCGGCGCGGGACGCCGCCAGGTAGGCCGCCACCTGGGTGGCCGCCTCCTCGCCGATCCCCGGGATGGCCCGGAGGTGGGCGATGGCGTCGCTCATCGCCTCGGAGTCCGAGCGGGCCCCGACGAGGCGCTCCTCGACCGAGGCCCGGAGCCCGCCGACGGCAGCCGAGAGCTCGCGGGTCCTGGCCGGTGCCTCGCCCAGCCAGAACGGGACGGTCGGCGCCGCCCCGGCGGCGTCGACCACCCGGACCACGCCGACCTCGACCTTGGTGATGCGCCACGAGTGCGTCCCGAGCAGGAAGACGTCACCGGCGCTCGAGTCGATGGCGAAGTCCTCGTGGACCGCTCCGAGCGTGATCCCGTCGGGATCGAGCACCACGCGGTAGTCCCCGGTCTCGGGGATGGCACCGCCGCTGGTGAGCGCGGCCAGCCGAGCGCTCGGACGGGCCCGGACCCGACCGTTGACGGCATCGAGGTGGAGATGCGCCCCGCGCCGGCCGCGGCCGGTCATGATCCCCCGGGCGGCGAGGTCGAGCACCTCGTCGAAGGTCTCCCGGGGCATCTCGGCGAAGGGGGCGGCGCCTCTCAGCAGATCGAAGAGCTCGTCGAGGGTCATCTCGCCCCGGGCCGAGACCTCGGCGACCATCTGCTGGATAGCGATGTCGATCGGGGCCGTCGGCGGCTCGACGAGGTCGAGGTCGCCCTTGGCCACCGAGTCGAGCAGCGCCACGCACTCGACGAGCTCGTCGCGGGTCAGCGGGTAGAGCCGTCCGGAGGGGATCCCCCCCACCGAGTGGTTCGCCCGGCCCACCCGCTGGAGGAAGGTGGCGATGGCCCTCGGGGAGCCGAGCTGGCAGACCATCTCGACCGGGCCGACGTCGAGGCCGAGCTCGAGCGACGCCGTCGCCACCAGGGCACGGAGATCGCCGGCCCTCAGCCGCTCCTCGACCTGGCGCCGCCGATCGGCCGAGAGGCTCCCGTGGTGGGCGGCCACGACGAGGCTCGCATCGTCGAGGCCGTAGTCCTCGCCGCTCAGCCGCTCCGCCAGCAGGTGGGCGATCCGCTCGGCGAGCCTTCGGGTGTTGACGAAGACCAGCGTGGTCCGGTGCTCGACCACCTGGGCGGCGATCCGATCGAGGACCTGGTCCATCTGGGCGCGCGAGGCGACCGAGTCGAGCTCGTCGTCGGGGAGCTCGATGGCCACGTCGAGCTCTCGGCTCCGGACGCAGTCGAGCACCACCGGCTCAGGCCGATCGGGGTGGACCCCGGTGAGGAGGCGGGCCACCACGTCGAGGGGGCGCTGGGTGGCCGAGAGACCGATCCGCTGGAGCGAGCCACCGGCGTCGCCGACGAGGCGGTCGAGGCGCTCGAGGCTCACAGCCAGGTGCGAGCCGCGCTTGTCACGCGCCATGGCGTGGATCTCGTCGACGATCACGGTCCTCACGCTGCGGAGCATGGCGCGCCCCGACGCCGAGGTGAGCAGGATGTAGAGCGACTCAGGTGTGGTGCACAGGATCCGGGGGGGCTTGCGGATCATCGAGGCGCGCGCCGAGGCGGCGGTGTCGCCGGTGCGCACCGCCGTGGTCACCTTCGCCGGCGGGCAGCCCATGGCATCGGCCCACCGGGCGATCTCGGCGAGCGGCCGCTCGAGGTTCTCCATCACGTCGGCGGCCAGCGCGCGCAGCGGCGAGAGGCAGAGGACCGAGATGCCCTCGGGGGGG
>JADGOD010000161.1 GCA_017883125.1 Acidimicrobiales bacterium | reverse complement strand
TAGGTGTCTCCGCTGCTCGGCGGGCATCAGATCGCTCCTGAGCGCGAACACCGACCTGTGCCGACGACGCGCACCTGCTCGCCGGAGCCAGTCGCGCTCGGAACGTCAGCTCCCCAGGCGGAGCCCCGGAGCCCGGGTCTTGAAGACGTCGGTGGCGAAGAGGGCGCCAAGCTTGGTGGCGTCCCAGCGCTGCCCGCCGTTGTTCACGGTGGCCTCAGCCCGCCAGCCGCCCATCAGCTGGATGCTCTCGCTGAAGGCCTTGATCACCTGGCCCGAGACGTGGTCGGCCTCGGGGCTGGCCAGCCAAGCAACCACGGGCGCCGACAGCGTCGGGTCAAGCGGGTCGAACTCCGAGTCGTCGGTCGGGTCGAAGTCCTTGGGCGCCTCGGCGCCGGGCATGGTGGATGAGATCCGGGTGCGGCCACCAGGGCCGATGACGTTGGCGGTCACCCCGATGGAGGCCAGCTCGAGACTGATTGTCAGCGTCATCCCGACGATGGCTGCCTTGGCGGCGGCGTAGTTCGACTGGCCGAAGTTGCCAGAGAGCCCCGCGCCCGAGGTGGTGTTGATGAGCCGGCCGTAGACGGAGGGCTCAGCGCTCGCCTTGGCCACCTGGCGCCAGTGGCGGGCGGCAGCCCGGCTCAGCAGCCACGTCCCGCGGACGTGGACAGCCATCACCAGGTCGAAGTCGTCGACGCCCATGTTCCAGATCACCTTGTCGCGCACGATCCCGGCGTTGTTCACGACGATGTCGAGCTGTCCGAAGTCGTCGAGGGCAGTTTTGACCATGGCCTCCACGTCGGCTTCGCTGCTCACGTCTCCGTAGTCGGCCGCAGCCTTCCCGCCACGAGACGTGATGATGTCCACGACCTCGTCGGCGTCGCGACCGCGACCCTCGCCGTGCACCGAGGTGCCGAGGTCGTTGACGACCACGCTGGCCCCGTGGCGGGCCAGCTCGAGCGCGTGCCCACGTCCGATGCCGTGCCCGGCTCCGGTGACGATCGCGACTTTCCCGTCGAGCAGTCCGGCCATGGGGGTCCTTTCCGATGAGAGATCCGAGGTGATCTGCCGTCGAGTGTACCGAAGGCGGTTCGAGACGTCAGATCTCCGACTTGCCGCGAACGGCAGCGGTGGAGCGAGCCTCAGGTCGTCTGTTACGTTCAGAAGCGATCCGCATGGCCGAGAACGCACGACCCCGCACCGACCTCCCGACTATCGAGGAGGAGACCAAGGTCTACTGGGATGGCGCCCGTGAGGGGAACCTGCTCCTCGCACAGTGCAACGCGTGCGGCAAGCCCCATCACTACCCCAGGCCGATCTGCCCGTTCTGCTGGAGTGACGACGTCGTCCAGATCCAGGCCAGCGGGAGGGCCACGCTGTACACGTACTCGACCGTCTTCATGAACGATCTCCCGCCCTTCGGCGAGCGCCTTCCCTATGTGGCGGCGATGGTCGATCTCGAAGAGGGGCCTCGCCTGGCGACGAACATGATCGAGTGTGATCCGGCGGACCTCGAGGTCGGGATGGCGGTCGAGCTGGTGTTCCTGCCCCTCACCGAGGAGATCTCCGCGCCGTTCTTCCGGCCCGCCTGAGCCTTCTCGGGGACCTCGTCGTCGATCTCGGGCCCTAGCGGCCCAGGATCATCGTCCCGTTCGAGCAGAACCACCCACCCGTGCCGCTCACGCACGCCGTCTCGGCGTTCGGGACCTGACGCTCGCCGGCCTCACCGCGAAGCTGACGGACCGCCTCGACGATGAGGAACAGCCCGCGCATCCCCGGGTGGCAGGCGGACAGCCCGCCACCATCGGTGTTCGTGGGGAGCGAGCCACCGAGACGCAGCGCCCCTGACTCGATGAACGCGCCACCTTCGCCCTTCTCGCAGAACCCGAGATCCTCGATCTCGGTGAGCAGCATGTAGGTGAAGGCGTCGTAGAGCTCGGCGACATCGATGTCGGCGGGGGTGAGCCCCGAGCGCTCGAAGGCCATCTTCCCGGCCACGGCCGCCGGGCCTGTGGTGAAGTCCTCCCACTGGCTGAGTGCCATGTGGCTGGTGTGCTCGCCGGTGCCCAGGATCCACACGGGCGCCTTGGGGAGATCCGCGATCCGATCCTCGGCCACCAGCACGGCGGCGGCCCCGCCGTCGGAGCGCAGGCAGCAGTGGAGCTTGGTGAAGGGATCGGCGATCATCCGTCCCGACTGGACCTCGTCGATCGTGATGGGGTCTCGCTCCTGGGCTTCGGGGTTGAACCCGGCGTTGTAGCGAGCGGAGACGGAGATCTCGGCCATCTGCTCCATCGTGGTGCCGTACTCGTGCATGTGGCGACGTGCCGCCATGGCGTACTTCGAGATCAGGGTGTGGCCGTAGGGGACCTCCCACTGGAGCGGTCCCCTCGAGCCCCAGTCGAGGTTGGCCGGGCGCATCTTGCGCCTCAGGTCCGATCGGGACGTCGAGCCGTAGCTCAGCAGGACCACGTCGGCGTGCCCCTCGGCGATGGCGTCGGTAGCGTGGGCGGCCATGACCTCCCACGCGCTCCCGCCCACGGCGGTCGAGTCGACCCAGCGAGGACGGAGGCCGAGGAACTCCGCGGCCTCGACGGGGGGAAGGACCCCGAGGCCGGTCGAGCAGAAGCCGTCGATGTCTTGGGGCGTGAGCCCCGCGTCGTCGAGGGCGCGCTTGGAGGACTGAGCGATCAGTCCGTACGGCGTGGCGTCGTCGACCCGCCCGACGTCGGAGAGTGCGACACCGGCGATTGCTACTCGGCGACTCATGGAGGTTCTCCTTCTGGCGAGTGGTGGTCTTCGGAGCGATCCCGTGGAGAGCGGTCAGGCCCTCAGCTCGGAATCGAACCTAGCGCGCCCGTTCACTGGCCGGCGATCTCCTCGCCGACCGGCCGGCGGTGAGCGAGGTAGTCAGCGGAGAGCTCGGGTTCGTCGATCCCCAGCAGGCGCGCCAAGAGCTGGCTGACGATGTTGCCGTGGCCCATCGTGGTCCCGGGAGAGAGGGTCCCTCGAGCCACCGAGATGTCGGCCTGGCGGATCAGAGTGACGGCGATGAAGAAGGTCTCGGAGATGTCGTAGTAGGAGAGATCGGGCATGCGGCGACCCGAGAGCGCCTCGTAGCGCTCGATGGTCTCGTCCCGGTCGGGGAAGCCCTCGAGGCGCTCCACGCCCGAGGCGGAGGTGGCGAAGGCATCGAAGAAGAGCCAGTGCGCGAGATCCACCGCAGGCGAGCCGATCCGGGCGTTCTCCCAGTCGAGGGCGGCGGCCACCTTCAAGTCCTCGCCGAAGAGCATGTTCCCCACCCGGGGGTCACCCCAGACCAGGACCTGGTCATCGTCTGCGTCCTTGGGGAGGTTCTCCTTGAGATAGGCGAGGCCGGCATCGGTGACCGGGAAGTCCCGGCCATGGGTGGCCCACTGGTACCACTCCTCGAGCCAGGCGACGTAGCCGGCGACCGTCCCGTTGGCCGGGTCGTCGTCGAGGAGGAAGGCGTGCCGGGCGCGCCAATCGATGTCGTGGACGGCGACGAACGTCTCCATCGCCGACTCCCAGAGATATCGGCGTTGCGCGACCGAGAGGCTGGGGAGCCAGCCGACGGCGTGGATCGATGGCTTTGCTGCCGGGACGGTGCCGTGGACCCGGCTCATCACGAAGAACGGTGCCCCGAGGACGCTCGGATCGGCCTCGAGCCACCGTACCGAGGCGACCGGGACCGGTGTGTTCGCCAGACCTTCGATGACCCGTCCCTCCCTCAGGACGTCCGCGTTCAAGAAGAGCTGCCGCGCCGTGGGCTGGCGACGCAGGACGAGCCCTTCGCTCCGCCGAGCAGAGCCCTCGACCCAACGGGCTTCGAAGAGAACGGTGTCGTTGGACTGGCCGACCGCCGGGGCGGCGAGGTCCGAGAGGACGAGACCCGTGATCCTCTCTCCCGCTTGGTCGGAGAGCCGCTCGGCGAGCCAGGCGGTGAGGGCCGGACGCAGCGCGGAGTCGTCGAGAGCGGGCATCGTCAGGCCGAGGAGCCGAAGACTCGGGCGAGAGGTGCCAACCCGGCACCAGAGGTGCCGTGGAGGAGGATCTCGTCAGCGCCGGCGCCGAGGTACTCGCGCAGGCGCTGGGCGACGAAGGTGGCGTCGCCGGCGGCCGAGGAGCTCGGGATCCAGTCGTCGGGCATCCCCTCGCACAGCTCGATCAGCTCGCTCCGCGTCAGGTGCTTGTCGGCCGTCAGCCCGTTGAGGTCGACCAGCATCTTCTGGGAGCGGTAGCGGACGAGATCGTCCTCGCTCCAGCCGTTGGCTCGGACGATGGCATCGCCGAGGCCCTCGACCGAGAGGTATCCCGCCGCACGAGACTGAATCGCGAGCTTCGCCTGCTCGACGGTGGTGTCCGGTGCGACGGCCACGGTAGCGACGCAGCGGAGCGCTCCAGGATCTCGGCCAGCCTCTTCGGCTGCTCGCTCGAGCGTCTGGCGAGACCGGCGCACGGCGTCGGGCGTCAGGAAGGGGTGGAGGATCACCCCGTCGAAGGACCGTCCCGCCGCAGCGATCGTCTTGGGTCCGACTGCGGCCAGGAGCAGCGGCGGGGGTGCCACCTCGGGCCGCTGGGGGAGCCGCAGCGAGGGGAACGTCCCGGCGGGTCCGTCGTAGGTGACCGTCTCTCCCGCCCAGAGGCGTCGGAGGATGTCCGCTGAGTCGCAGAGCGACGCGATGGTGGGGGACTTCACGCCGTAGGCGCGCCAGCGCCACTCCGCCGAGCGACCCAGGCCCAGCTGGAACCGTCCGTTGGTGAGTGACTGCAGCGTCTGGCCCATCGAGGCCAGCACCATCGGGTGGCGAAGGCCGGTGTGGGTGATCGCCGCGCCGATGCGGACCCTCGTGGTCACCTGGCTGATGGCGCCGGCGAGCGAGGGGAGGTCCTTGGTGTCGTAGCGCTCACCGATCCAGACCGCCCCGAGCCCCATCGCCTCGGCCTCACGAGCCTGGTCGATGCCGACCCGGGGATCCGGCACGCCGCCCGGCAGGATGTAGCAGCCCAGTCGGGAGAGATCGGTGGTGTCGTGGTGGCTCACAGGAGGAATCCGGCCAGAGCCTCGTTGGCATCCGATCGCCGGATGAGCTGGCCAACGATCACGTTGCGCTGGATCTCGTTGGTGCCTTCACCGACGATCATCAGGGGAGCGTCGCGGAAGTACCGCTCAACGTTGTACTCGGGGGAGTAACCGTTCCCGCCGTGGATCCGGACGGCGTTCAGCGTGACCTCGGCCGCCATCTCGGAGGCGAAGAGCTTCGACATCCCCGCCTCGAGGTCCGAGCGGGCCCCGCTCTCGATCCGGCTGGCAGCGTGCAGGTTGAGGAGGCGGGCGGCGGTTATCTTCGATGCCATGTCGGCGAGGTAGTTCCCGATCGACTGGTGCTTCCAGATCGGCTGCCCAAACGTCTCACGGCTCTTGGCGTAGTGGAGTGCGTCGTGGAACGCGGCCCGGGCGACACCGATGGACCGGCCGGCGACCTGGATCCTGCCAATCTCGAGTCCGGCCATCATCTGGGAGAAACCCTGGCCTTCGATGCCCCCGAGGACCGAGTCGGCGGGCACCCGGGCGTCGTCGAAGTGGATCTCGCAGCTTTCGACGCCCTTGTACCCGAGCTTCGGCAGGTCGCGCGAGACGTTCACGCCGTCCACCTTCTCGACGAGGAGGATGCTGATCCCCTTGTGCTTCGGCTCGACCTGGGTGTCGGTCTTGGCGAGCAGCGCGATGAGGCCCGAGTGGCGCGAGTTGGTGATCCAGGTCTTCGAGCCGTTGATGACCCACTCGTCGCCGTCCCGGACTGCTCTCGTCCGGAGCGCCTGGAGGTCGGAGCCGCCGTCGGGCTCGGTCAGGGCCATCGTGGCCCGGAGCTCTCCGGTCGACATCCTGGGGAGGTACCGCTGCTTCTGCGCCTCGGTCCCGAATCGCACCAGCAGGTTCGAGACCACGGAGTGGCCGCCGAACGCACCCGCCAGGCTCATCCACCCGCGAGCGAGCTCCTCGGTGACGAGGGCGTAGCAGGGGGTCGAGACCTTGAACTCCCCCCAGGGCTCGGGGATCGAGAGGCCGAAGACGCCGAGCCGCTTCATCTCCTCGATGAGCGCCTCGGGGTAGGTGTTCGTCCTCTCGAGCTCGTTGGCGACAGGGATGACCCTCTCGTCGACGAAGTGGGCGACGAGATCCACGATTGCGCGCTCGTCGTCGTTCAGGGTGTCGATCAGGCTCAACTCGTCCATCTGCACCTCACCTCACCCTCCGCGAGTCGACGGGAGGATGTGTCTCGAGCTCCGAGCGGAGCGGCTCCTTGTCGATCTTGAACATAGACGTGCGGGGGAGGGCGTTGACGAAGCGGAACTCATCGGGTGTCTTGTAGTCCGCCAGCGCAGCGCGAACCCATGCGGCAAGGGCAGGGGCCTCAGGAGGGTTCGCAGGATCAGACGCCACGACGAAGGCCACGCCGATCTCGCCGATCACAGGGGTCGGGAATCCCACGATGGCCGCCTCGGCGACACCGGGGTGCTCGAGCAGTACGTTCTCGACCTCGAGGGGGTAGACGTTGTAGCCCCCGCGGATGTACATCTCGCTCCTGCGGCCGACGAGGACGAGGTTCTGGT
>JADGOD010000160.1 GCA_017883125.1 Acidimicrobiales bacterium | reverse complement strand
TGGCGGCAGAGGAGCTCCTGGTCATTGAGGAGCTCCTCCTTGATCACGCCGGTCTCGAGCATCCTCTGCGTGGCCTCGAGGGTGTTGGTGTCCTGGAGCCCGTACTCCTTGAAGCTGGACCGGGCCAGCTCGTGCGCCAGCCGCTCTGAGGCGTTCTTCGGCGGCACGAAGTAGAGGTTCGCCTCGAAGATGTGCGTGTTCACCGAGGTCGGCCAGTAGTTGTAGGTGAGGTACCAGCCGCCGGCCCAGATCAGGATCACGAAGTTCGGCCAGAGATTGTAGGAGTCAAGCCCCCAGGGGTCGGCGTTGCCGGGGTTCACCCCTGCGACCTCTTGCTCGTTCTCGATGCTGAGCCTGGCGTGCTCCCAGGGACCGAAGAGCCCGCTGCGGAGCTTCGCCTCGATCGGCTTGATCATGTCGATGGGCTGGTCCTCGCCACGGACACCACCGGTCGAGATCACGCGGTGCTGACCGTCGAGCTCGTAGTAGGGCGCCTCGAAGCCGAACTGCTGGATCATCTCCGTGAACTTCTGCGGCGTCTGCCCCTGGTGCAGATAGGGCGCGTGGTAGAACTCCTGGAAGGCGTCCATGAAGAGCTTCCAGTTGGAGCCGACCTCCGCCCGGTAGGCGTAGCGGTCGCTCTGTTCGTGGAAGGGGTAGTCGCTCAGCTTGAGCACCATCGGTCCGAGGAAGTCCTCGAGGCTCTGGCTCGGCTCGTCGGCCACGTTGACGAAAATGAACCCGGCCCAGACGTCGACGTGCACGGGCAAGAGGCCATAGGTGGCCTTCTCGAAGTCGAAGAACTCGTCCTCCTGTGGCACGTTCTTCAGGGCACCGTCGAGCTCGTAGCTCCAGCGGTGGTACTTGCAGGTGAACTCACGGCAGTTCCCTCGCGTCTCCTCGTTGGGGAAGTCGTTCCACACCAGCTTGTTGCCGCGGTGGCGACAGATGTTGTGGAAGGCCTTGATCTCACCGTTCAGGTCACGGACGAGGATGACCGAGGTACTCGCGGCGACGAGCTCCTTGGTGAAATAGGTCCCATTGCGGGGGAGCTCCTCGACGCGGCCGACGTTCAGCCAGGCTCGCTTGAAGATCGCCTCACGCTCGAGCTCGTAGAACTCCGGGGAGACCGAGTCCTCGGTAGACACCGGACCGGTACCGAGCTCCGGGTAGTGCTCGGTCCAACTGCCTTCAGCTGGCTTCTGGTAACGACCCATTGGTCACCCCTCCCAATCGGCCATCGCCGACCTGTCGATGTCTTCCAATTCCGGGTCCAACTGGACACCGAAGGCATTCAACGTCATTGCGAGGCACGCGTAGGTGCCTACGGCGTAAGTTATCTCAATTACTTGACGAATGTCAAAGTGCTCCGTCAGGCGACCCCAGGTCTCGTCATCGACGGCGTGGCCGTCCAGGAGCTGGGTGGTGGTGTCGACCACGGCCACCTCGGCGGCGGTCCACGACTCGGCTCGGATGCCGGCGGCGATGGCGTCGATGTCCTCCTGGCTCACGCCGAAGCGCTCAGCCGTCCGCACGTGCTGGAGCCACTCCTAGGCGGACCTCGTCTTGTACGCGACGGTGAGGATCAGCAGCTCGCGCGACCGCACGTCGATGCTCGAGTCCGTGACGAAGATCCCGTTGTAGTTGAGGAAGCGCCCGGCGAGGTCCGGATGGTGGAGGACCGTCGAGATGGCGTTCGGCATCTTCGTCACCCGAAGCGACGAGCTGCCCTTTGCGAGCGCGGCCCGCACCTCGTCGTCCCAGAGCTCCTCAGGCAGCGGCGGGATCCGCGGGGGCGCTGCTCGCTCAAAGATACCAGCCACCGTTGACGTTGATCTGCTGTCCGGTGATGTATCCCGCCTCCTCCGAGCAGAGGAAGGTGCACGCCGCCGCTATGTCCTCCGACGTGCCGGACCGGCCCATCGGCGCCCTCGTGAGGAGGTCCTTCATCGGGGGCAGCTCACCCGAATCGATAGGCCGGTGCATCATCGGCGTCTCGATGAAGCCTGGTGGGATGGTGTTCACCGTGATGCCGTGCGCCGCGTACTCGATCGCCAGCGCCTTGGTGAGGGCGATGACCCCGCCCTTCGATGCCACGTAGCTGGCCATGCGCTTCGTCCCGGACTGCGCGCTGGACGACGAGATGGTCACGATGCGGCCCCATCCGCCGGCGAGCATGTCGGGCACCACGGCCTGCAGGCAGTGGAAGGTCCCGGTCAGGTTGACAGCCATCATCTTGTCCCAGTCCTCGGGGCTGATGTCGAGGAAGTCGACGAAGGCCTCGATCCCGGCGCTGGTGACCATGATCTCGATCGGTCCGAGCTCGCGGCGCGCCGTCTCGATCGCCGCCAAGACGGCGCTGCGATCGCTCACGTCCACCTGGCAGGCGATCGCCTCGGCGCCTCCGTCTCGCAGGCGCTGGGCGGCCTCCTCGACGGCCGCACCGTTCAAGTCGAGCAGGGCGACGCGGTCACCACGCGCCGCGAGGTGCTGGCTGATGGCCAGGCCCATCCCCGAACCGGCGCCCGTGACCACGGCGACCCGGCTCACTTCGACGCTCCCATGATCTCAGGCACGTCCACGCGCCGCACAAACCCGATGATGGCACCAATCACTGCAGTCCCCCTTCGTCAGCCAGAGGCGCCCGCGGCGTCGCAAGACTGCGAACGAGGGGGCTCCGGACGATTCAGCGGCGAACCCTAACGGGGGGGCTCGACATCGTCAAGGCGTGCGCGGGCTTCCTGCGGGCGACGTCGGCATCGGTACACTTGGCCTCGAGTCGAGCACGGTGCTCGGACACCCAAACGAGAGGGGACGTGATGCGGATCGGTCTGATGGTTGGCCCGGAGCGCGGCCAGTACGCGACGAAGGTCGAGCGCCTGCAAGCGATGGCCAAGTGGGCCGAAGACGCGGGCCTCTCCGCCGTCTGGATCCCGCAGATCCCCGACGAGTTCGAGGTGCTGACGGCCGCCGCGCTCGCCGGCGCCGCAACGAGCCGCATCGAGATCGGCACTGCCGTGGTCCCCATCCAGCCGCGGCATCCCGTGATGCTGGCGCAGCAGGCGCTGTCCGTCCAGGCGGTCTGCCAGGGTCGGCTCGCGCTCGGCCTCGGCGTCTCGCACCACTGGATCATGGAGGAGATGATGGGGATCCCCTACGATCGCCCTGCGCTGACCATGAGCTGCTACCTCGACGTCCTCGAGCGCGCCTTCGCCGGACCGGGACCGGTCGACGTCGAGAACGAGCTGTTTCAGATCCACAACCCGCTCGACATCACGGACATCTCGCGCACCACGGTCCTCCTGGCTGCTCTCGGGTCGCGGATGCTGAAGATGGCCGGTGTGCGCTCCGAAGGGACCAGCCTCTGGATGGCGAACGAGAGGGCGATCGCCTTGCACATCGTCCCCAGCATCACCCCGGCCGCCAAGGAAGCCAGGCGACC
>JADGOD010000159.1 GCA_017883125.1 Acidimicrobiales bacterium | reverse complement strand
GTTCGCCGCCACCAGACGGGCCCCGATGTGGGCGATCACCGTCTCGGCCACCAGCAGGAGGACGAACCGAGGATCCCACCAGCCGTAGAAGAAGTAGGAGAGGCCGAGCGTCGCCAGCTTCCATGGGACGGGGAACGGACTCAGCGCCCAACAGAGAGCGAAGGCCACCAGGAAGAAGATGGCGAAGTCGATGGTTGGGAACAACATGATGATCGGGCCATGAGATTAGCGCCGGGTCTCGTGATCCCCGAGGGATCCCTGCCCCACGACCCGGACGCGAGGAGATCCCGGTCATCGACCGGGATCTCCTGCGAAGTTCGTGTCCTCTGGCGAGGAGCGCCGAAGGATGCCTAGCGGGACTTCAGCGCCTCGATGAGGGCCGGCAGCACTTTGTGGACATCGCCCACGATCCCGAGGTCGGCGATGGTGAAGATCGGAGCATCAGCGTCCTTGTTGACGGCGATGATGTTCTTCGAGCCCTTCATGCCGACCATGTGCTGGGTCGCACCGGAGATCCCACAGGCCAGGTAGACGTTGGGCTTGACGGTCTTGCCGGTCTGACCGACCTGGTTGGCGTACGGCACCCAGCCGGCGTCGACGATGGCGCGGCTCGCGCCGGGAGCACCGTTGAGGAGCTTGGCCAGCTCTTCGATCATGGCGTAGTTCGCCTGCTCGCCGAGCCCACGACCGCCCGAGACGACCACCGGGGCCTCGTCGAGCTTCGGTCCGGTGCGCTCCTCGACGTGACGCGCGACGACGGCCGCACCGTTGGTGGCCCCGAGGTCGGGGACCGCGAGAGAGCTGACCGCAGCCGGTGCTCCACCCGATGGCTCAGGAGCGAAGGACTTGGCGCGGATCACGTAGATCCCGGGACCCTGACCGGTGAAGCGGGCCGAGACGATCTGGGCGCCACCGAAGACAGGGTGCTGGGTGGTGAGCGAGTCTCCACCCACCAGGCCGGTGATGTTGGTCAGCACGGGAAGGTCTGCCCGGGCCGAGAGGCGACCGGCGATGTCGCGACCGTCGTAGGAGGTCGGGATCAGGATCGCGTCGGGAGCCTGGCCCGCTGCGATGGCCGCAGCGATGGCCGCAGCCACCGGAGCGCCCGGGAGCGCCGTGCCGAGGTCGCCGACGTCATGGACGGTCGAGACGCCGTACTCGCCGAGCTGGGCGGCGTTGGACGAGGTGTTGGGGCCCCATGCAACAGCCTCGACGGTTGATGCAAGGGAGCGAGCGGCGGTGAGCAGCTCGAGGGTGATGGTGGTCAGGCCGGCATCTGTGGCCTCTGCCACTACCCAGATCTTGTCGATCGCCATTGGTGCCTCTCTTTGTGATTCGGAGTTGGAAACGAGTTGGGTTGGGGTCTGAGACGCGGGTCTCAGATGACCTTGAGCTGCTCGAGGAAGGCAACGATGCGCTGAGCGCCATCGCCCTCATCGACGACGATCTCACCCGCTGCTCGGGCTTCGGCATCGTCGACCGAGGTGATCTCCTGGCCGTTGGCGTTCGTGACGCCGAGGTCGGCGAGGGTCAGGGTCTCGACGGGCTTGGACTTCGCCGCCATGATCCCCTTGAACGAGGGGTAGCGGGGCTCCACCACGCCAGCGGTCACCGTCACCACGGCAGGCAGCGGCGAGGTGACCTCGTCGTAGCCGGCCTCGGTCTGGCGGTCGACCTTGACGGTCGACCCGTCGATGGCGACGGACTTGGCGAAGGTGATCGAAGGGAGACCGAGGATCTCGGCGATCTGGACGGGCGTGGTCCCGGTATAGCCGTCGGACGACTCGGTGGCGGTCAGGATCAGGTCGGGCTCCGCCCGCTTGATGGCGGCGGCGAGAACCTTGGCCGTGGTGAGCGCATCGGCGCCCTTGAGCGCATCGTCGCTCACCAGGATGGCCTTGGCAGCCCCCATGGCCAGCGCGGTACGCAGGCCAGAGGTCTCTCCGTTCGGGGCCATGGAGACGAGGGTGACCTCTCCTCCACCAGCCTGCTCAGCGAGCTGGAGGGCCATCTCGACGCCGTAGGCGTCGGAATCGTCCAGGATGAGCTTTCCGGATCGGTCCAGGGTGTGGGTTCCCGGCTCCAGTGACTGGGGGGCAGCAGGGTCTGGGATTTGCTTGACACAGACGACAACGTTCATGGCCACTATCTAAGCGGAAACGCGCGCCACTTCGCCATTTGGCGCCTCGGCGGTCACTCGAGACCCTGCTGGACCTGGTCGATCACCGCGAGGGCGAGCGGCACGTCGTCGGTGATCACGGCATCGACCCCCAACCGGGCCATCGCCTCGAGATCGTGAGCAGCGTCGACCGTCCAGGTGTTCACCGCCAGCCCGGCGATGTGCGCAGCCTCGACGAGAGGGGCCGAGACCAAGAGCACGAAGGGGTGGACCGCGTTGAACCCGGAGGCCACGAGGCCCTCGAGGACGTCGATCGGGTCGACCCCGAAGCCCAGGAGCAGCCCGATGGCGATCTCTGCGCTAGCTCTGCGGACGGCATCGAGGGTCGCTCGGTCGAACGACGAGATGATCACCTCGGAGCGGCGGTCGAGGTCGACGACGTGCGCGACGACATCGATCGCCAAGCCGTCCGTCGGGTCATGGCCGGCCTCGCCCGGGTCGTTCTTGATCTCGATGTTGACCGTCATGCTGGCGCAGGCCTCCAGCGCTGCGTCGAGGAGGGGGATCTCATTGGGGAGATCCGCCACGGCGAGCGTGGCGATCTCCCCGATCCCCTCGACAGCGGCGTCGTGGTGGACGACCAGGGCGCCGTCTGCGCTGCGCCGAACATCGAGCTCGACCCCGTCGGCACCGAGCCGTCGAGCCTCCAGAAAGGCCGAAATCGAGTTCTCCGGGGCGCTCTGCGCCGAACCCCGGTGGGCGAAGACCCTGGTCAGAGCCATGGTGAACACACAGTGACAATTTCGTGAAAACCCCTTGTCGACCGACGTCTCCGACAGTAGGATTCATAGGTTCCTTCACTCGGTCTGGCGAACTCAACGTCCAGCCTTGTGAATAGAATCACAACCCCCCCCTGCGAGTTAGAACTGCGAGGAAACCATGGCCCTCACATGGAACCGTACTGTCGACTGGAGCGCTGACGAGTGGCGCGACGACGCTGCCTGCCGCAACACCGAGCCTGATCTGTTCTTCCCGGTCGGGTCGACCGGACCGGCTGTCGACCAGATCGAAGCGGCCAAGCGCGTCTGTCGGGCATGCGATGCCCTCGACCCGTGCCTCGAGTTCGCTCTCGCCACCAACCAGGAGTCCGGTGTCTGGGGCGCTACGTCGGAGGACGAGCGCCGCAAGTTGCGCAAGCAGTGGCTCGCCGCTCGCCGGCGCTCCCTCCTCGCCCAGCAGCACTGAGCCTCCCGGCTCACGGCCGGTCGGCACCTCGGGAGTGACCCTCCAGGGGAACCGTGATGGTTGCTCGGGTTCCCCCGCCATCGGCGGCATCGAGCGAGACCATCTCGATCTCCCCGTCGAGCTGGGTCCGGATGAGGTCACGCACGATGCTGAGTCCAAGGCTCGGTGTGGTCTCGAGCTCGAACCTCGCCGGGAGCCCCCGGCCATCGTCACGGACCTCTGCGACGAGCTCGTGGCGGTCGTGACGGAGCGTCAAGAAGACGTGGCCGACGGCATCGGTCTCCTCGCTCCCTGAGAAGGCGTGCTCGACCGCGTTCTGGAGGAGCTCGG
The DNA here is from genome assembly GCA_017883125.1 of Acidimicrobiales bacterium. Classification (GTDB taxonomy): domain Bacteria; phylum Actinomycetota; class Acidimicrobiia; order Acidimicrobiales; family RAAP-2; genus CAIUMH01. The sequence continues at coordinate 7,115 of JADGOD010000159.1, read as the reverse complement.
CCAACGCCACCGCGAGCGGGGTCGCCACATCAGCGGTGGTCTCGCCGAGGTCTCCGGAGACCGCTATCTCGATCGGCTGGCTCACCACGACCGAGTCCTTCGCCATCGCCACCAGCGGGCCGACGATGTCGGCGAAGGGGACCTGGTCCCCGGGCTCTCTCGAGAGGATCTCGTGGACGATGGCGATCGAGCGGATCCGTCGCTCCGCTTCGAGCAACGCGCTGGACACCGAAGGCTGATCGGTACGGCGAGCCTGGAGGCGAAGCAGGGCGGAGATGGTCTGGAGGTTGTTCTTGACCCGGTGGTGCACCTCTCGGATGGCGGCGTCCTTCGAGAGCACCAAGCGGTCGAGGCGCCTCAGGTCGGTGACGTCTCTCAGGAGGATGAGCGCTCCGGTCACCTGGCCGGCATCGAGGAGCGGCACGCAGTGCGCCAGGACGGCGACGTCCGGTCGCCGCTCGATCTCCTCGATCACGGGACGGCCCGTACCCAGCGCCGTGCTCACCAAGGACGCCTCGACACCGAGGTCATCGAACCGGCTCCCATCCGGAGGCGAATAGACCCCCATCCGGTGCAAGGCGTTGACGGCGTTGGGAGTAGCGAACTCCACCCGACCGTGCGCATCGACCAGCATCGCTCCGTCCCCGACCCGCGGCGTCTCCTCCGCCGCCACCTCTTCATCGGTGAAGGGGAACGTCGCCTCAGAGACCATCGAGCAGAATCGCTCGAAGACGTCCAGGTACGTTCGCTCGTAGAGGCTTGCCGGGCCACGAAGCGGACCCTGTATCCGCATGAGCACCCCGACGATGACGTCGTTGTAGCGGACCGGGATGTTCCAGACGGGGACGTCGTCATCGAGCTCGGCGACGAAGATCGTGCCCTCCACCAGGCGCCCGGAGTGGAGCGCCTCGGCAGCCAGATCCCACTGCTTCTCAGGGATCGTCTGGCCGACCAGGTCTTGGCTGACCACGGTGCTGCGGTTGTTCGGCCGGACCTGCCCGAGGACCACCATCTGTGGCCCGGTGCCGGGCGGAGGCGTCGCCACGGCGGCGACGAGGAGGAGGTCCGAGAACGCAAGGTCGGCGAGGAGCGACCAGGAGCCCAGCAGGCGCTGGAGGTGATCGGTCTGCTCGTCGTCGAGCTGCGTGCGAAGCCGTGCCAGCTCCGCCGGTGTCGCCATCAGGACCCTCCGGCACCGAGCGCGACGTCGGTGCGGATCCGGCCGTCGAAGCTGGCCAGCGTGGTGAGCCCGGCTGCCGATGCGATGGCTGCCAGATCCTGGACACGGTCGCTGACGTCCCCGACCCGGTGGGCGTCCGAGGCCGTGGTCATCGGGACGCCCGCTGCGACGAAGCGGTCCAGGAGCGGAGTCGACGGGTACTGCTCACCGATCGGCTTCCGGAACCCCGCCGTCGAGAGCTCCGCCGCCATCCCGGTGGCTGATGCCGCCTCGGCCAGCCGGTCCCACCACTCCACCGGATTCTGCGGCACGCGGCCGGCGACCTTGATCAGGTCCGGGTGGGCCAGGACGTCACACGTCTTGGTGGCGGCCAGCTCCTCCATCGCTCCGGTGTAGGCATCCCAGCACGCGTCGACCGTCTGGGCCTCCCACTTCGACATCTGGAGAGCATCGTCGAGGTCGTCGAAGCGCCACGCGCCGATCCAGTGGACCGAGCCCAGCAGGACGTCAAAGGGATACTGGCTGAGGAGTTCGCCCACCGAGTCCATCTGGCCTCGGTAGTAGTCGACCTCCATGCCGACCTTGACGGGGAGGCCCTGGCGCTTGGCCTCGAGGACGAGATCGACGTACCTGTCGAGATCGTTGCGGGCGTGGTGGTCGAAGTACGAGGCCATCGACGCCTGCATCGCCGGGTCGGGGTCCGCCGCCTCCCAGAAGCGCCCGACGACGTCCGCAGCTTGGCGGAAGCGAAAGAGGTGCTCGGTGATGGCGATCTCGGTGACGCCGTGTGCGGCAGCGTGCTCGCAGTAGTCAGCGATCTGGTCGACGCTGAGCCAGGTGTCGGAGTCCCCGTGGGGCCAGAGGTGGAGGTGGTAATCGAGCACCTGAGGTCACACTCCCCTGTCGAGATCCACCTGGCCATGGTAGGCACCCCAGACCCGGCCCGCGGTGCGAGCGGTGCCGCTCAGCTGCCGAGCAGGTAGCTGCCGAGGGTGAGGAGGCCCTCCATGTCATGGACATCCCGGTCGAGCTGGGGCACCGTGAGAAGGGTCGCCCCCCCGAGGGGGAACCGCTCTCGGCTCGAGGCCTCACGCCGGGCGACGACGGCGAAGTCCTCGAAGCTCTCGGTCACCGTCTCGAGGACCCGGTCGAGCACCGAGGCGTCCACGTCCAAGCGGGCGGCCAGCGCCGCTGTCATCTCCGGCGTCCGCTGAGCGAGCCGGCGGGTCGCTGCGAGGGCATCGGGGTCCGAGAGGGAGGTGGGGAGGACCTTGTTCAATACGACGGCTCCGATATCGAGGCCCCGGGTCGCGAGCTCGGTGGCGAAGAACTCGGCCTCACGCAGCGGCACGGTCTCTGAGGTCGAGACGACCATGAAGCTCGTCCTCTCGTCAGCCAAGAGCCGCGAGACGGCGTTCGCCCGCTCCACGAACCCGTCGTACATCGACTGGAGCGAGACGAAGAACTCCGTGATGTCCGCCAGGAACTGCGTCCCCAAGATCCGGTCGGCGACCTGGGTGAACGGCTTCGACGCGATCCCGAGCAGCGTCGAGCGCGATGGGGCGATGAGCCAGCGCAGCAGGCGGCTGGAGAAGAAGTCGGCCAATCGGGCCGGCGCGTCGAGGAAGTCGAGCGCGTTCCTCGTCGGCGGGGTGTCCACCACGATGAGATCCCACGAACCCGACGAGTGCAGCTCGTAGAGCCGCTCCATCGCGATGTAGTCATGGCTCTGGATGAAGCGCTCGGTGATGTTCTGGTACAGCGGGTTGTGGAGGATCCGGTCCCGGGTCGCCTCGTCGGGAGCATGCTCGCCGATGAGCGCGTCCCAGCTCTGCTTGGTGTCGAGCATGGCCGCCGACAGCGTGCCCAGCGGCGTCTCTCCCGCCGCCTGGAAGACCTCGGGGGGAACGGGGGTGACCTGGTTGCCCAGGCCCTTGAGTCCGAGGGCATCAGCGAGCCGTCTGGCCGGATCGACGGTCAGGACGAGCACATCGCCACCGAGCCTCGATGCGGCGATCGCTGCCGCTGCAGCCGCCGTGGTGGTCTTGCCGACACCTCCGGGCCCACAGGCGATGACGATCTCCCGTTCGCCGAGCAGCCGCTCGATCGAGCCCGGGCTCGAGCCGCTCATCGGTCGATCTCCTCCGCAAGGTGGAGTGCGAGCTGGCGCGTGGCACGGTGGCCGTCAGCTCGCTGGAAGAGGTACGGGACGAGAACCAGCGGCGTGCCGGCGGGCAGCCCGGCTCGCAGGGTGTTCATGTGCTGGACGCGGGAGCGCCGCATGGTGGTGGCCAATGCTGCAGCACCGACGACCGACGCCGAGTCCGCGCCGAGCACCTCGCTGAGCGCGTCGATCCCCTCATGGCTGGACAGCCGATCGAACACCGCTTCAGCTCGAGGTGAGAAGCGCTCGGGGAGAACCCGGTTGACCACGACCGCAGCGAGCTCCACGGTCGTCTCCTCGGCGACCTTGGCGGCCAGCTCGACCGTCTCTGCGACCGGCATCTCCTCGGGAGTGGTGACGATCACCAGGCCGCACTGGCGCGGGTCAGAGAGGATGTCGAGCATCCAGTCGGTCTGAGATCGGATGAGACCGACCTTGACAAGCTCGTTGATGGCCTGGGGCGCGGCCAGCTGGCCGACGATGTGACCGGTCGCCGATGCGTCGACCACCACGGTGTCGTAGTGGCGCTCGCGGACCTCGTAACAGAGCTTCCCGACCGTCAGGATCTCCTTGACCCCAGGAGCAGCGGTGGCGACGAAGTCGAACGCTCTGGCCAACGGTCCGATCCGGCCGATGATGGGGATCTTCAGGTTGAGCTTGAGGTACTCCCGAAGCGAGGCTTCGGTGTCCATCGCCATCAGTGACAGGTTCTCGCCGGCCGAGACGGGCGTGAACCCCGAAGGCGGAGCTTCGAACGCAGCAGCGAGATCGCCCTTGGCATCGACCTCGCACCCGAGGACGGATCGCCCCTGGAACGCCAGCATCTGGGCGAGACCGGCCGCCACCGACGTCTTGCCGACGCCACCTTTCCCGGTGACGAAGATCAGGGAGCGCTCAGCGAGCGGGATCATCCCGGCTCCGTCACGATGCCGGCTACGGTGCGCCGAAACCGACGCGGCGATCAGGGGTCGGAGCGCCGACTTCGACGTAGGCGACCTTGGCCGCCGGGATCGCAACGCGCCGTCCCTTGCGATCGGTCAGCCAGAGGACCGACTCGCTGCTCAACGCCTCTTGGATCTCCGCCAAGATCGAGTCGCGATCGGCGTCATCGCCCAGCTCAACCTCGAGTTCCTTGGCGGTCTGCACGATGCCGATTCGGACGTCCACGTCGCGATCTCCTTCTTGGCTCTGTCGTCTCCGATGCCGGCTTTCGGCTGGCGACCTTTCCCACGTTACAGGGGGCGGGCAGAATGGCCATCGTGAGCCATCTCCCTGACCCCACGTCGCGCTCCGCGCGCTGGGCTTCCACCATGGACGGATTCCTCGTCACAGGCATCGGGAGCCGGGAAGTCGTCACCGCCCATGCGGATTCCACCGCCGTGCTCACGGAAGGGCCCTCCCCCCTCGAGCCGACCGGCATCGACCGGGTGACCAGGGAGAAGCGAGAGTCGCTGCTCCTCGCCCCTGGCGCCACCAAGGCCGCCGGGAGCGGCAACCGAGCAGATCCCGAAGAGCCCGACCCCTGGCGCACGTGCTTCGAGCGCGACCGAGATCGGATCCTCCACGCCACCTCGTTCCGGCGCCTGGCAGGCAAGACCCAGGTCTTCGTCTTCCCCGACGACCATCAGCGCACCCGGCTGACCCACGCCCTCGAGGTGGCCCAGGTGGCGGCCGGGATCGCTCGCGCCTTGGGGCTCAACGTGGCCCTCACCGAAGCGATCGCCTTGGGGCACGACTGCGGGCACGGCCCCGGTGGACATGCGAGCGAAGATGCGCTCAGCCCGTTCGTCGAAGGCGGCTACGACCACGCTCCTTGGGGCGCCGACGTGGCGCTGGCCTCGCTGAACCTCTGCGCGGAGACCTTGGACGGGATCCGAAACCACTCGTGGTCGCGGCCGGCGCCGGCGACGCCCGAAGGAGAGGTCGTCAGCTGGGCCGATCGGATCGCCTACGTCTGCCATGACTTCGAAGACGCCGTCAATGCCGGCATCGTCGCCCAGGATCGCCTTCCGGTCTTGGTCGGCGAGCGGTGCGGGGCCCGCCGAGGATCCCAGCTCGGCGCCTTCATCGACGCCATGGTCGCCGCCACCCTTGCCACCGGTCGGATCGGGATGGACCCTGAGCATGCCGAGGCGCTCGCGGCATTCCGGTCGTTCAACTACGAGCACATCTACCTGAGAGAGTCATCCAAGGTCCAGGCCCTCGCCGTGATCGACGTGCTCACCGCGCTGATCGAGCACTTCGTCGATCACCCCAACACCATCCCCGGCGTCATCGACCAAGGCGGCCTGCTCGCCGGCGAGTCCGCCGCCGTGTCCGCCGCGGTGACCTATGTCGCCGGGATGACCGACCGGTTCGCCTTCCGCTCGGCGGTCTCCCTGGTCGGCTACGACGCAGGCCGGCTCCCCCAGGGCATCGACGGCTGAGGGGCGACCCCAGCTCGACGGGCGGGTACCCTCAGAAGTCGTGGAGAGCTCCCTGATCGCCAACACCATCGAAGAAGCGCTCGACCTCGAGCTGCTCGACCGCGACCTCTACCGGGGCATCAACGTTCTCCAAGAGAACGGGCCTGCCCTCTACGGGGGCCAGGTGGCCGCCCAGGCGCTCATGGCCGCCGCCAACACCGTCAGCGACGACCGCAGGCCCCACTCGCTCCATGGCTACTTCCTCCGCCCGGGGAAGCCCCAGCTCCCGGTGATCCTGAGGGTCGACCGCGATCGCGACGGTGGATCGTTCTCCGCCCGCCACGTCGCTGCGATCCAGGACGGCGAGGTGATCTTCTCGATGCTGGCCTCCTTCCAGAGCGTCCCCGATGAGGAGATCCCCAGCCTCGACGCAAGCATCGACGACTTCAACCCGCCGTCCTTCGAAGGGGTGAGCGAGCGCCACACTCTCCTCATGGACATCCGGGAGCTCCCCTCCGTCGGCCGGGACGACGTCCCCGAGAGCTTCGTCGACTACTTCCAGGTCCGCTCCTCAGCGAAGATCCCGGACGACCCAATGATCCAAGCGTGCGCGCTCACCTACCTCTCGGACATCGGATCCGGCTTCCGAAAGGTGTGGTTGCCCGGACTCAGCAACGGCGGCACGAGCATCGACCATGTGCTGTGGTTCCACGAGCCGGTCCGCGCCGATGAGTGGATCACGTGCCAGATGTGGCCGTCGACGTCGCTGGCGCGGCGCGGGCTCTACTTGGGCCACATGCGCGACGCCAACAACACCCTCGCTGGGGTGTTGGGCCAAGAGAGCCTTCTGCGTCTTCCGAAGGGCGCTCCCGCCACGTAGCCCGGCCCGGGACCGAGCTGGTCGCCGTCAGTCGTTGCGACCAGCGGCGTCGAGGTCGATCGAGGGCGGACTGCCGCCTTCCATCCACGCGATCCGCTGGCGCATCATGGAGAGCGCCACCCGCTCATGGGTGAGGATCCAGAAGTTCTCGTTCACCAGCGCGTCAGCCACCGCGTCAGCCACCACCTCGACCTCGATGCCGCCTTCGACCGCCTGTTTGGCGATCCCCCCGACGAACTTCGCGTCCGGTCCGTCGGTCCACGCCACCAGGTCTGCAGGGATGTTCCGCTCCGAGTCGTAGATCCGGGTCTTGACGAATCCCGGACAGAGGACCGAGCACCTCACCGCCGTCCCGCGGAGCTCGAGCTCGTAGTACAGCGACTCAGAGATCCCCACGACCGCGAACTTCGACGCGCAGTACGGCCCCATGCCCGGCACTCCCCCGAGGCCAGCCAGCGAGGCGGTGTTCACCACGTGGCCCTCATC
>JADGOD010000158.1 GCA_017883125.1 Acidimicrobiales bacterium | reverse complement strand
CAGAGGAGGAGCGGGGCCGTGCGGTGCTGGACGCATCCGGAGCCGACGGTGGCCATCACCCCGAAGAAGACGAACACGAAGAGCTCACCGAAGCCGAGATACCCATAGGGCGATGGGCCTCCGGTGTAGAACCAGCCGGCGGCCACCGCGGCGGCTCCTGGGATGATCAGCCACCATCCGGCGAGTGCGCAGAGGACCAGGCCGGCGACGGCTCCGAGGCCGAACGCGCCGAACGCCGCGACACGGACCGCGTGAGGGCTGGCCAGCCCCTGGCCGACCAAGCGCACTGGCCCGACGCGGGCATCATCGGTCCCGCGGATCCCGTCGGAGTAGTCGTTGGCGTAGTTCGTCCCCACCTGCAGGCTCAGCGCCACCACGGCGGCGAGGGCGCACCGGACCACGTCGATGGACGCGGGGCGGATCGCCACCGTGCCCACGACCACCGGGACGAGAGCGGCGGGAAGGGTGCGCGGTCGAGCGCCCGCCACCCAGCGCTGCACCAGGCCCGGCTCCGCCGTCTGCGCCGAGGCGCCGGTCACGGCCGACGCGGGAAGCGTGAGAAGTCGGGGCGACGATGCTCCACGAACGCGTTGCGGCCCTCTTGGCCCTCCTCGGACATGTAGAAGAGCATGGTGGCGTCGCCGGCGAGCTGCTGAACCCCAGCGAGCCCGTCCTCCGCCGCGTTGAACCCGGCCTTGAGCATCCGCAGGGCGAGGGGCGAGAGGCTGAGTATCCGCCGAGACCAGGCGACCGTCTCGCCCTCGAGCTCGGCCAGGGGGACGACGGTGTTGACCAGCCCCCACTCCAAGGCCGTCTCGGCGTCGTACTGGCGACAGAGGAACCAGACCTCCTTGGCCCGCTTGACCCCGATGGAGCGAGCCAGCAGGCTCGACCCGTATCCGCCATCGAAGCTTCCGACCATCGGTCCGGTCTGGCCGAAGCGGGCGTTGTCTGCGGCGATCGAGAGATCGCAGACCAGGTGGAGGATGTGCCCTCCGCCGATGGCGTAGCCGGCGATCATGGCGATCACGGGCTTGGGGATCCGACGGATGAGGATCTGCAGATCGAGGACGTTCAGCCGGCCGACGCCCTGCTGGGCGACCTCGTCGTCGCCGATGTAGCCGTCGTCGCCTCGGATCGTCTGGTCGCCCCCCGAGCAGAAGGCATCGGGGCCTTGACCGGTCAGGACGATGACCCCGACGCTGGTGTCGTCGCGTGCCCTGGTGAAGGCGTCGGTCAGCTCGAAGAGGGTCTGCGGCCGGAATGCGTTCCGGCGCTCAGGCCGGCAGATGGTGATCTTGGCGATCCCCTCCGCCACCTCATAGGTGATGTCCCCGAACTCCCCGCGCGACTCCCACTGCGGAGCAGGGAGCGAGCGGTGGTCGTCCACTGGGTCGTGGGGTGGGCCGGTGATTACGGTGTCGATGCTCTTGTCAGTCACGACGACCACGCTACCGGGGCGGTCCTCCCCGCACCGTCCGTTGAGCCTCCTAGGCTCGGTGTCCGTGAGCGAGCTCGTGGCGCTGGACCTGGACCAGGACGATCGGATCGTGAGGGCCATCGAGTCCACCTGGGCTGACGGCGACGCGGTCTGCGTCCTCGATCGCCGCCTCAGCCCGAGCGCCAGGGGCCAGAGCCTGGCCACCTTGAGGCCGACGGTCCTCTGGGACGAGTCTGGGAGATCCCGGCTCGCTGACGGCGAACCGGTCATGGATGGCGATGCTCTCTGCGTCACCACCTCCGGGTCGATGTCCGATCCGAAGGCAGCGATCCTCACCCGAGAAGCCGTGGAGGCCTCGGCTCGGGCATCGACGACCGCGCTCGGTATCGATCCGGGCTCCGCCCGCTGGCTGTGCTGCCTCCCGGTCTCTCACATCGGCGGGCTCTCGGTGCTCACCCGGGCCCTCGTGACCGGCCCCGACCTCGAGGTGATCCCCCGGGCCGATCCCGGCGCGCTCCGGGCCGCTGCTGATCGCGGCGCCACCCACGTCTCCCTCGTGGCCACCGCGCTCCAGAGGATCGATCCTGGGTGGTTCGACGTGATCCTCCTTGGCGGAGCGGCGCCCCCGTCCGATCTGCCGGACAACGTCGTGACCACCTACGGCATGACCGAGACCGGATCAGGGGTCGTCTACGACGGCGTCCCCCTGCCCGGGGTCCTGCTCGGGATCGACGGCCCAGATGCCACCGGCCTCGGCGAGATCCTGATCAAGGCACCGATGCTGCTGCGATCATTCCGGGACCGTCCCGCACACTTGGTGCGTGGTCCCGACGAGCAAGGCGGATGGCTCTCGACCGGGGACCTCGGCCGACTCGACGTCGACGGCCGGCTCAGTGTCCGTGGCCGGCAAGCCGAGGTCATCGTGACCGGGGCGGAGAAGGTGTTCCCCCAAGACGTCGAGGCGGTCATCGCCGACCTCGACGGCGTGGCCGAGGTCGCGGTCTGGAGGCGGGCCGATCCCGAGTGGGGCGAGCGCGTCGTCGCGTGGATCGTCCCCCGAGGTGAGGCCCCATCGATCGAGACGGTGCGCGACGCCGTTGCCGACCGGCTCGCCCCCTACGCCGCACCCAAAGAGATCGAAGTCGTCGCCAGCCTCCCGAGGACCTCCAGCGGCAAGCTCCGGCGCACGGCGCTCAGGTGATGCTGACGCCCCCGCTGGCCATGTTGGACGTCCCGCCGTCGACCACCAGCGTCTGACCGGTGATCCACGACGCCTCGTCGCTCACCATGAAGAGCGACGCCGTGGCGATGTCGTCGGGGACGCCGAGCCGGCGCATCGGGAGCCTGGCTGCGATCGCCTCCTCGCCCGGCTCCCAGAGGGCCCGGGCCAGTTCGGTCTTGACCAGCCCCGGAGCGATGGCGTTGACCCGGACCGTGGGTCCGAGCTCGTAGGCCAGCTGCTTGGTGATGTGGATGATCGCCGCCTTGGTCACGTCGTACCAGCCGATCATCGGCTCGGGCCCGAGGCCGCCTACCGAGGCCATGTTCAAGATGACGCCGCCGTTCTCGGCCATCGCCGAGCGCCACGCCGCCTGGGACCACAGCACGACCGACGCCTGGTTGATCTCATAGGTCTTCTGCAGCAGGGCGGGGCTGATCTCGAGCATCGGGCCGAAGTACGGGTTCGTCCCGGCGTTGTTCACCAGCACGTCGAGGCTGCCGAGCCGCTCAAGGCAGGTCTCGACGGTCCGCTGGGCGTCCTCCTCCTTGGCCACATGGGCGACGGCCCAGGACGCGTGGCCGTCGAGGCCGTGCAGCGAGGCGACCGCGTCGGCCAGCCCTTCGGCCTTCCGAGAGACCAGGAGCACGTTGGCTCCCGCCTCGCACAGCCTCTGGGCGATGGCCAAGCCGATCCCCCGGCTGGCCCCGGTCACGAGTGCGGTCTTGCCGTCCATCCTGATGTCCATGTCCCCAGAGTACCGACCGCACCGTGGCCACCTAATGGGTACGCTCCCAGAATGGCCACCCGCGATCGCGTCGATGCGATGATCCAACGGGTCGCCGCGGCCCACCGCGCCCTGCTTGGTGACCTTCGAGGCCGAACACTCGACCCATCCGCACCATCTGCACTCCCCGGATGGACGATCGGCCACCTCATGACCCACATCGCCCGCAACGCCGACAGCGTGGTGCGGAGGTTGGAGGCCTCCGCACGAGGCGAGCACATCGATCAGTACGTCGGTGGGCAAGAAGCCCGAGCCAAAGAGATCGACAGCGGGGCAGGGCGGACCTTTGGCGCGCTGCGTGATGACGTCACCGTCACCTGCGCACTTCTCGAATCGACTGCCGCATCTCTCCCGCCTCACGCGTGGGGGTTCCACACGACCTCGGTGAGTGGTCAGTCCCAGGACGCGCTCACCGTCTTGATCAGGCGCCAGCGCGAGGTGGTCCTCCACCACACCGATCTGGGCATCGGCTTCGAGCCAGCATCGTGGCCGCTGGATCTTGTTGACGAGCTCATGGCCGAGATGCTCCCGGCTCTGGCGACGCGGACCGATCCGGCATCGCTCGTCGGCTGGATGACGGGCCGTTGCGGTGCGCCGGAACTCTCGAGGTGGCTCTAGCGAATCGGCATACGCCTGGTCTCAGAGCCCTGAGGCATAGCGCTCCATCCAGATCGGGCCCAGCTCGCCGGCGGCCGACCCGTCGCTGTTCCAATCGAGCCAGGCGATGAAGTCCTCGGCGACCTCCTCGACCAACCCCCTGCCGTCGAGCGCGTCGAGCCACCCCACGGGGATCGCATCGAGGCCGTGGAGCGCACCGAGGAGGTTCCCGCAGAGGGCCCCCGTCGAGTCCGAGTCGCCCGAGTGGTTCACCGACGCGACCACACCGTCGCGGAGGCTCTCGGCGCCGACTGCGCAAGCCACCGCGATTCCCAGCGCCTCATCGCCGACCCATCCCCCACCGAGCTCCGCCGCGATCGTGGGGGGGGGCTCGGGGCTCGGTCTGCCCCCACGTCGAGAGCGTGGCGAAGGACCGCCGCCATGTGGGTCGTGGTCAGCTCAAGGCACCCGATGACCGCGGCGTGGATGTCTGCGCCAGCGAGGATCGAGCAGATGACCGCCCCCAGCGCACCAGCCGCATGGATCCCGTCCGGATGGCCGTGGGTGACCGCTGCGATCTCGCAGCCGAGCTCGTAGGACTCGGCTGGTGATGCCCCCGGGGGGACACCGGGGACCAAGAAGCCAGCGGGAGCGGAGCGCATCACCCCCCCGCTGCCCTTCGAGGCGTTGATCGGGGCGTTGACCCGCCCCATCGCCCCGCTCTCGAGGGCGCTCAGACAGGTGGATCCCGGTGCCTGGCGCCGCTGGAGGATCTCAACATGGGCCAGCCACCCCTGCGCCCCGCCGCTCGCGTTCTCATCCGGGTTGGCGTTGGCCGATCCCTGGGTCGCCAGCCACCTCAGATAGGCGTCGTGGAGCTGGCCTGGCGGGAAGCACACACCGGTCTGCTCCATCAGGGCTCCCGCGACGAGAAGCCCTTCGCAGGTGAAGAGCGTCATCTGGGTG